>CAZJEK010000004.1:0-32769 GCA_964545005.1 uncultured Pirellulaceae bacterium | reverse complement strand
AAACCTTCCATTCACTCAAGGGACTTTTTCGGCTGATCGCGTTCAGTACCAAGTCGGCACTGCGGTAGTCGTTGTGTCGACAACATTCCAATGCTTCGCGGACCGTGGCAGCATCAGTTTGTACTTCTGCAGGCAATCGATTGAAAACGGAGTTATCCCAGATTGCAACATCGACGTCAGCCTCATCTTGAAAAGCCTGGGGAGCTAGTTGGGAAGCTTGGTGTTTCAGTTTCGTACCGATGTTTTTCGAAAGCGCAGACTGCTCGATGATTTTGCGTTTTCGCTTGGCCCGCTTGGCGTGCTTTTTTTGGCGACGCTTGGCCTGATCTCTCGCTCTTCGGTTTTTGTCCTTCGTTCCCAACGGTCTCATCCGTGCTCTAAATCGATGCGTGCAGCCTTATTGTATGGATAAAGACTTGGTTGGCGATTAGGGCCATGTTAAGACGAATTGTCCGATCCGCGACAGTTTGTCATCAAAATCAGGTCAATCCGGATATTCCTACCCGCGGAAACATCCACGCTAAATCGCTGCTGGCCAGTGGTTTGCGGATAATCGCCGGTTTTTCTGATATGGGCGGCTCTGAGTTTGCGTAGATATAGATAGAGGAGTCGCCGAACAATCGACGATTTTCGACAACAAACTGTCTTCGGCCGCGAACAAAACAAACAGCAGCTGGGTCTAACTGACCTTCCCTTTCCAGGACTGCTCAAGTTTCAGCCGACCGTTGCTTTCCATCCGAATTCCTTCAACCCCGATTTCCTGGAGCCCAACACGCTAGATCCGTCTGACCGAACCCTCACGGTGCAATCATGTTCGAAACCAGCCAACCCAACCACGAGCGATCAAAAGATTCCGATTCGTCTCGTCGCTTTCCTGAACGAGAGCAACGATCGTCGGGTATCAAGACGCTGGAGCAACTATCGAACTGGATTGACGCCCAACTGATTGTGTTGGAAGAACGATTCAAGGAGTTCGAAACCAAGCAGTCGCTTCGCGGTTACTACGATCGCTCGCGAAATTAAATCCGATTGGTTTTCTTTCACCCCCGCACGATCGACATCAACGACGTCGGGGGCGTTTTTCCAAATCGCTGTCAAGTTCGATTGACAGGCTCATTTGCGTCGCGTGTTGACATTGCGAGCTCGTGACTGACTTCCAGACAGTACGGGCAATTGAAACGCATTGTCACTGTCTTCGGCAGCGTTGTCGGTAGCCGGTTCGATCGTGTCTTGCGACCCGTCCAGCTGTTCGGTGCTTCGATCGAATGGACTGGGTGCCGGTGGCAAAGCTGACTTTTCCTCGACGTCGTCTTTGGGCGAATTCAAATTGCCGGCATCGGCATCTTCTGCCTGATCTTGATCCACTGGCTCGACAGAATGCTCAATCCAGTTTCCGCGCAACGCGGGATAGCTGCGTTGATTCGAAGGCGGGGCAGCGTAGACCGAGAACGGCACACCGCTAAAAAACCTGCGATCGTGCATCGACTCAAAGGCATAGTTCTGTGTTTGCAACCGTTGGAAATCGGCTGTCTGAGAGTAGAGCATTGAGTTGTGGAAGCTGTACGGATTGTAATAGCTCGAGTCGTGTCCAGGGTTACAGCGGTGATAGCCGTCACTGTATCCTTGCCCCAGCCAACGCAAGGGACGCTGTCGCCCAAGAGAATTCTGCGCAGCTGCATTCGACGTCAGGATTGTGGACAACAGAATTGCCGAAGCCAGTAGCACCAATCGTTTTTTGCACGACATCTTGGTTTCTCCGTCACCGAGGGTGCAGCTTCGCCGTACAGAAACGAACACTGCCGCAGGTAGTGCTGCCAACAAAAAGTTACAGCCATCATAGACCTGCTTCTTTCGACCTATCGCCAGTTGATCCGATCCGGTTGAGCGGAAACGGATCAGGTTCGCTGGAGATCCAGCCACTTCGCCCGGTTATGACAGTCGCACCATGATTACGGAGCGGTTGATCGGCATCGCGTTACTTTAGCCAAGGCTTTTCTTCGGCTAATGGTTCGGTCGACAAGGTAACGGGACGGAAAATACCTCCCGCTCCGTACCAGTCGTAAACCGCAATCGCGATCGTGATCGGCTGATCGGGTTTGACGAATTGCGTGATGTCGTAGCTTTTGCGGCGATCAAAAGCCGTGGCTTTGGTTTCAATCTCGCCGTCCTGGCCAACAAAGTTTCCGTTGACCCATAATCGATAGTGATCATCGACTCCGGTGAAGTTCAAGTAGGTTTTGTTCTGCGCTGACCATTGCTGAGGCGTAACCTGCAACCGATACCAGGCCCAACCGTCGAGTCCGTCAAACCCTTGAGACTCCCAGTGTTGATTGCAGGTGATCGATGACCAGTCGGAGTCATCAAAATCTGCCTGTTGCCAGCCCGCTTGTTCTCCCTGCTGATTCTTGTCCGGTTGAAAGGCCCATTGCTCACCCTGCAATTCGAGCTCGGCCCGATTCAGCTCTCGTCGGAACCGAAGCAGGTTTCGTTCCGACAGCTCGTTGCTTTGCGGGGTGCGTGCGGCAACAGATTGCAGCATTTGACGTAACAGCCATTGCCCTGCCGGGTTGTCGGTTCCCAAATGGTTCAAGGTTGAGACCATGAGTGATCCTTTGCCAACTGGAACCGAAAACAACAAACCGTGGGTCTTCATCTGATCCATGTCGTGATTGTCCCACAGCAGCAAGTGAGGTTGAATCGAGTCCAGCATGGCACTGATATCGGATACCACCGGACCGGCCAAATCAAAATGCTGCAAGTCCATCAGTAGTTCGGTTGGCAGTGTTAAACCTGCCTGAGGTACGACCACGGGGCCGCCGCGTAGAAACCAGTGATTCGATACCGGAAATCGTCCCCGCTGGTGGGAATCCTCGGGCGAAGCTACGGCTGGATCGGCAAGCAGGATTACCGACTGCCCCAAATTCATTCGTTCCAGCAGTTCGGGGGTCAACCGGGTTGCCAATGTGATCGCTGGTGACGAATCGGTTGCAATCTTCAAGCCCATTCGTTGTTGCTGATCGAGTTCGGTGCTCAACGATGGGTCCAGCCGAACGCTAATTGGGGCTCCATCGGCGGGTTCCGGAAACAACCAGATCGACCACTGGTTTTCGGCGGCGGCAGCAGCCCCCCCGTCGGTTTCGCTGGCGTTGGCCCGCACGATCAAGGTGGCCGGTGTGGGTGATTCCAGCGGTGGGATTCCGGTAAACGTGATCGATTGTGGTTCGCTACTGCCATGGGCCGGGGACGAAATGGGCTTGGCCGCAGCGTGCCAGGCTTTTCCTGCTACCGTCAGGCTGGCCCGTAATTCGAAATCAGCGGACTCGGTCGCCACGCGGGAATGCACCACGGGAAGGGTGAGCTTTCCTTGCTGAGGCTGGAAGCCACGTTGCACACCGGTTGCCAGGCTGAGGCTGTGGTCCTGTTGAAACGACCAATCGTTGGGCGTCCACTTGGGTTGGCCGGAATAATCGATCAAGCCCATGGCAGCCTTGCGGAAATCGCGAATCACCGACACCACGTAACTGGAACGGGGCGCCTGTTTTCGAAACGTCTCGATTTGAAACTTTCGCATCCGCATCGCGTAGCGTCGGGTCCGCGACGAGTAGTCGTCCAGGTCCGCGCCCAGCGATTCCATGTATTGCCACCACTTCGCATTGGCATCCAAAAACATGGGCACGTGAAACGGACGCTGATCAGCCGGCAGCGATCGAATTGATCCTGGGATGGAATTGGGGTCAACCCACGTATCGGCCGCAATGGCTTCGCCCAGCACCAATGGTTGAACGCCGTTTTCCTGAATATAGTTTTGCAGCCGAGCGATGGTTGCTGACCAGGTATGATTATTGCCGTAGGGATGGTCATCGTAAAAATCATGGACGCGATTCCATTGGATCCAGCTGCTGTCGTCTTCGACGATCGCCCCGGGGACCTCCTGTTTGCACAGATCGTACAAACTGCGAATAACATTGATGTCGGCACCCGGACCGGTTTCGCAGGTCAAGCTGCGCAGGACGACGGCCGGATGATTGCGATCGTAGTGAAAAAACTCGGTGTACTCACGTCTGAGATCGGCCAGGTGTTTTTCAGAAAAATCGGGATGCCAGGTGGGGTATTCGACCCAGGCCAACATTCCCAGCTCGTCGCACAACTCAAGGTACTTTTTCGGCGGGATCCACAGGCAGAACTTCATCAAATTGAAGCCGCGTTGTTTGGCGAACAGGATTTCCTGCCGCATCGCATCGCCGTCCAACGTGGGCGCGACCGACGGAGGTGCGTAGCCCCAATTCAACAGGCCCCGGATATTGGTCGGGTGGTCGTTCAACAAAAACCGATCTTCGTCAACTCGGAAGGTTCGGAATCCGGTCGCAGTGGATACCAGGTCCTGGCCTTGCTCATGCCGAAGCCTGGCTTGCACTTGATACAGCGCCGGAGTTACCGGTGACCACAGTTGCATCGAATTCACCGGTAGGGATCCTGAGTAAGTTGTCTTGTCGGTGTCGGGTTGAAGTGTCTGCCAGGCAGTCCACTCCTGTTCCGGGGCGCGATAGCGGGCTTCGACCGACAGCGTCAGGTCGGGCTGGGATTTGATCGGAACCGTCAATTGCAACGCGCGGGATGAAACATCTGCCAGGACGTGTACCGAGTCACGATCGATACACGCCAGGGGTCGATACTCGATCACGACAGGTTTCCAGATTCCTCCAAAGTGGGGCGCGATGATGGGCAGGAATCCCTGCGTGTTGTGCCCGACCTTTTCGTCGACTTGAACCACCAGTTCGTAGTCCCGGTGCTGCTCATCCAGCCTACCAGTGATATCGAACTCAAAGGGTGTCCAGCCTCCCAGATGTGTGCCAAGCTGTTGTCCGTTCAGCCAAACGGTGGCTTCGGTTGCGACCGCCTGGAACCGTAGCCAAACCCGGTGCCCGTCTTTGGCCGCGGCCTGAAACGAAGTGCGGTACGTGACCACGCCGTCAAATTGGGCATCCTGCTGGTCTTCGATCGTGCCCGGGACCTGGATTGAGTGCCAGGACTGGCCCTCGTCCAGCGAAACTTGCCAGTCCGCTGGTACTACCGGTGGCGGGGAATTTGTTTGAGCAAAACCGACTGAGCAACTGCCGATCAGGGCTGAGACCGCGTTCAACGCCAATCCGGGAATGCGTAAACGCGAGAACAAGCCTGATTTACGGGCAAATATCATGGAGTAAGCCTGCTGGTAAGGAAAATGCTGGAGGTTTCAGGTTTTTTTAAGAAAAAAGCCAATCCTGGCTGCTGGATCGCGAATAACCACGAAACGTATTAAACCAGATCGCCATTGTGGAGTCAGGAAATGGCCTTTCATATCCCCTTTAATCAACGTGAATCCCGTCGCCAGAACCTCGGACCGATCTACATCGGGTTTGAGGCCGAGCGACCGCAGCGATCCAGATTTAACTGGTGGGGATTCAACGGCATGTGGCTGTCGTTTGCCAGTTTGGCAACGTTGGGGTTTGCTTCATTCATTCCCTTGCTGATCAGTATCGTTGGTCTGCGTCGCCCTGGCAAGAAAATGGCCACGGTCGGGACTGTGGTTTCGTTGGGAGGCTTGTTGTTGGCTGGAACGGTCGTAGCGTCGATCGTTGGCCATGCTAACGCAAAGCATCATCGTCGGCAGTTGGCAGTACACCAGCGACAAGTGCAACAACAGGTCGACGAAACTCGATCAATGCTCGAAGAAGCCCACGTGGAAATGATCGAGTATCGTGGCGCACATGACGGCTACCTGCCAAACGATCTGGAAGGCAACATGATGGTGGTGGGTTACGTTGACCCCTGGGGCGAGTCCTTGCGATTTGAACCAGCCGATGAGGTTAGCACGTTGCGAAGTGCCGGGCCTGATAAGCAATTCTTGACCCAGGACGACGTTGTTCAGTTTGTTGAAGGCCAGGTCGAATCGACGCAACGCAAAATACCAGCCTCGACCATCACGGAATAAGAATGGAGCAGGTTCGAATCGGCCATGAGAAGTAGCATGGCCGATTCGGCCGTGTCGCAGCGGAATATCCAAAGTGGGGTGAAAGCTTTGCCGACTCGGGCCAATGGCGCCAATGGCCCAAGCTACTGTTGCTGGAAAGTCTTGTTGATCCGAAAGTGTTCGTTCTGGACCGGGATGACAATTTCCAGAATGCTTTTCAAGACTTCCGCCGGTGAGCCTTTGGCTTCCACTTGAGCGATGATGTCATCGGGATACTGCTGCAGGACAGGTTTGGTTTTGTCTCGGTAGACATCAAACCGGCTCCGAATGATGTGTTCGCTGGCGTCGTCGGCTCGGTTTTCACGAATCGCTCGACGTTGGATTCGGCGAACCATTTCATCTTCGTCAGCACAATCGAGGCTGACAATCTTGACCACTTCAATGTGTTCTCGAATCAACTCGGTTTGGTCGACGTTGCGTGGAATGCCATCCAGGATCAGCAGATCTTCCCGGGGTTTGAAAGTCGACAATCCAACATAAGCGTCCAGTGCCTTTCGCCAGATTCGAATCGTCAGGGAATCGGGTACGAGCTGGCCAACGGAAGTGTATTTGCAAATCTCCTGCCCATCATCCGATCCAATGTCGATCGAACGAAAGACGTCGCCGACCGACAGGTGAAAGAAACCGGGAACCGAACCAATAATTTTGCCCTGAGTTCCCTTGCCGGCCCCAGGCGGTCCAAACAGCAACACGGACCGAAATTTGTTGGGAGAAGTTGCATTCATAACCGATATGTCGCCTCCAAAAAATCGAATCGGTGACCAATCAAGGTCCGGCAAAGTTGATTGGTCAAGGACGTGAGGTGATTGAGGAACGCTTGGTCTGGTGAGTCAGATTACAACTGACTCTGAAGACGCCATTATGGTCGCAACGGCAACCGGTGGAAATCTTCATTTTAAAGATAAATGGAGCTCAGTGGTTTCCGGTGAATCCAGCCCGCATCGTTGGCATAATCGGATTGGCTGAGTATTCTTGGGCGATGAACGAAAGTAGCTTGGGCCATTGGCGCCATTGGCCCGAGTCTTAGCGTTTCGTTCGATTCAGTATCCCGTGCCGTTACCAACACGGCCGAATCGGCCATGCTGCTCCCCTGGATCCAAGTTGCGCCACCAGGTCTGATTTGGAGGCTGGTTCGTGTTAGGATTGAGGCTGCGAGAATTTTTAAATATCGATTTGTTTTAGTCCCCTTCGGAAATACTTTTTTCATGGTTATGCAATCCTTGCCAATTCAGCTGGCAATTTCCTGGTTGATTGTTTTGTTGTGCGGGCCTGTTTCTGGCGTTTGTCTGGCTCAACAAGATCAGGCCGTGGTCGAATACAACGTTGATCTGTCGGACGCAAAGAATCATTACATGACCATCACGGCGATCATGCGGCCGCAGCATGGTTCGGCGGAATCGGAAATCATGATGGCGGTTTGGACGCCGGGATCGTATCTGGTTCGCGAATACGCTCGCAATATTGACTCGATGCAGGTTACCGACGCACAGGGCGAGCCTTTGGAGTACGACAAGGTCAAGAAAAACCGATGGCGGATCAAGCATGGTGACGCACGCGAGTTCGTCGTCAAATACCGACTGTATGCCAACGAAATGTCAGTCCGGACGAATTGGGTCGGAATGCAATATGCGATGATCAATGGTGCGCCCACTTTCATCACTCTGGATGACCATTTGGGTCGTCCACATCAGGTCTCGCTTCAGCTGCCAGATAATTGGTCGCGTTCGGCCAGCGCCCTGAAATCGGCTGGGCAGGATCACCAATATCGTGCTGAAAACTTTGATGAGTTAGTCGATAGTCCCATCGTGGCCGGCAACGTTTCGGTTTATCCCTTTCAGGCCAGTGGCGTTGAACATCAATTGGTCAACATCGGGGAATCGGGATATTGGGACGGAGAAAAAGCTGCCCAGGACCTGAAACAGATGGTCGAAGAACATCATCGCATGTGGGGGACTGTTCCCTACGACCGGTACCTGTTCCTGAATATGATCAGTGAGTCGGGAGGCGGGTTGGAGCACGACAACTCGACATTGATCATGACCAGCCGATGGGCATTTCGCAGCCAGTCACGCTACGAAAGCTGGCTCAGCCTGGCCAGTCACGAGTTTTTCCACACTTGGAACGTGCGCCGCTTGCGACCCAAGACGCTGGTCCGTTACGACTATGAAAATGAAATTTACACCCGCAGTCTCTGGATTGCGGAAGGCATTACCAGCTACTATCAGGATCTGGCCCTGGTGCGAACTGGTTTAATTGACCGCAACGCATATTTGAAACGACTATCTGGCGATCTCGAGTCCGTTCAGCGGACCGAGGGCCGGAAAAAACAAAGCCTGGCTGATTCCTCATTCGACACCTGGATCAAGTTTTACCGTCCAGACGAAAACAGTTCCAATACTCGAATTAGCTATTATTCCAAAGGTGCCGTCGCGGCGTTTCTGCTGGATGTTCGGATTCGCAAGCTGACCGACGGCCAGAGAAGTCTCGACGACGTGATGCGTCTTATGTTCCAACGTTACTCAGGCTCTGGATTTACGCCCGAGGAGTTTCGTTCGGTAGCCAGTGAGGTCGCTGGGCAGGATCTGTCCGATTGGTTTCGCCAGGCGATCGACTCAACTGAGGAATTGGATTTTTCTGATCTCGAATTCGTGGGAGTCCAGGTTCCCAAGGCGGCTCGCGAAGCGGCACCCGCAATTCCTGATCCTGATCTAGATCAAACGGGGGAAACCGATGCTGACCTGCAAGGCGACGGTCAGGCTGAGTCCAATGAATCGAACGATGAACAACAGGACGAAGCTGCCGATGATGGCGAAAATGAAGACCAGGACGACAAAGAAGATGAGAAAGCCAAAGATCAAGATCCCTGGATCGGATTGTCGGCTGCTGGCGACGGTCAAGTGATTGTGTCATCGGTAAAACCCGATTCACCCGCTTACCACGCTGGGTTCAATACCGACGACGAAGTGATTGCAATCAATGGATTCCGAGTTTCTCGCAGTGTTGATTCGCGACTGAGCCAGTATAAAGTTGGCGATACGATCGACATTCTGATCGCCCGGCGAGGCAAATTAATGACGCTACCAGTCACCATCGCCCCGGAAGTTCGCGAGAACTGGCGACTGAACTACGTCAAGAAACCGGACGAGGATCAAAAACAGCAGCTCGAACTGTGGTTGAACGCTCCGGAAAAATAGAACGACCGAACTGGCCATAGGGGAAATCCACTCAGCCGGATTCGGAATTGACCGGGCCGGGGTGCGGTAGTCGATATCCCAACAATCGCAGGACGCATGTACCCCACAAATAGCTGACTGCTGCTGATGCGAACAACAGCACGGCCAGCGACCAGTCGTTGATCAACGGTGTCGCGCACGCCGCGAATCCTGCGGCGCAAAAAGCCAGCAATGTGGCCAAGCCCGTTACCAGAAAACTGTACCGACGCGAATACAGCAAGTAGCTGGTTGGAATCAGTACTCCAGCGCTGAATCCGAATGAGATCCCGAACAGAAATCCGTTGAACCGCAACAGCATACGCCAATCGGCCTGGAGTCGCTGACTTTGCATAATCGCCCCAATCAGGATAGCCACCAGGCCTGTCATCACCAGCAAGTCCAACACCGACCATTGGGATGAATCGACCGTTGACTGCGAGTCGTCCCACTGGATCGCTAAACGCTGATTGGCGAGGATGCGAAAAGCGATCAACGGAACCAGGGCGCCGAAAATCGCCACCGGCAATGATGCCAACGCTTGAGTCAAATCCGTATTGCTGATCTCCGTCGATGGTTGCGTGACCGCCAAGTACCCGCCGAACCACGTTCCTGCCACCAGGATCGCCATTGCCAGCAAAACCGCGGATCGTTGCAATAGAGGCTGATTCCCGAGCGCGAACCACGCCAGGGTCGTACAGGCGACACCGAAGATCGTGCCGGTCATCACGCTACCCCAGCGTAAATCCCACCGCCCGCCTGGCCGATCAAGCATCGGATACAGCAACGCCGCCGCTACCAGAACGACCGCCGCCAGTAAACCTAGCAGCGTCAAACCGAGTTTGCGGTCACGGCGTTGGATCAGTTGTTTCAATTCGGGTTGCATCGTTGTCGTTACGCCATACTGTTGCACTTACGCCGCAGTTTCGCAAACCGCAAATGAGCGCTTAAAGATACTAGCGTAAAAGGGGACCAAACTGGATCAGCAAGCGTGAATCGCAATAAAACTGGATGTCGGCACGAGTGCTTTGTGACTTCTAAAATTTAGCATTGGCACTGAACGCAAACCTCTGAGAACAGGCATGATGTGGGAATTGCCAACCCTAATCTTAAGGTGTGACAAAGCACTATGTGATTCGCCACTCGGCTTGATAGTTTAAACCTAACGTGATGATCTTTTGCAATAACTGTTCGTATCCGATCCCCAACACTTCTGCCGATTCTGCAAAATCCTCGCCGAATGACAAGTTGGGGTTGGGATTGGCTTCAATCACGAAAATCTGCCCGTCATCGCGTAGCCGCAGGTCCAGTCTCGCATACCCACTTAACGACAACGCCTTGTAGACCCGTTTGGACATCTTTTCGATACGCGACTGAATTTCCGTCGGTAAGTCGGTGGCTTCCTGCGTTTTTACCCCCAATTTTTTCTGGTGTTCGACATCCCATTTGACCCGTGAAGTCGCAATTTGAGGTTGGTCCGGAGCGGCATTCTCGAACAACATTTCCCAGGTTGGTAGTACTTTCAAACGGCGATTTCCCAAAACACCGACATACAACTCGCGACCCGGGATGAACGTCTCAACCAACGCATCTGAGTCGGTCTCGGAATGAATTTGCTCAACGCGATCATCGAGGCTGGCGTGATCGTACACGACGCTGGCTTCGGTAATTCCCAGGCTGGCATCTTCCGACGCGGATTTGACCAGTAACGGGAATTCGAATGCGGCCGGCATTCTGGTTTTGGTTTTCCGCGGAACAACGAAAAAGCCTGGTGATCGAATGCGATGGAAGGTCAGGATTTTCTTGGCCAATGGTTTGTCACGTGCCAACAACAGGCCGCGTGGATTGCAGCCAGTATAGTGTTGCTTCATCAGTTCCAGGTAGCTGACAACATGGTGGTCGTAGACACCAATGCCGTGAAATTCTTCCAGCAGGTTGAACCAGATGTGAGGCCGGAAGTCTTCCGTGGCTCGGCGAAGATCGCCCAGATCGTCGTAAACGCCTAACGGCAGGACCTCGTGGCCCATTTCGCGTAACGTGTTGACGACATCGAATTCGGTTTTCCACTCCAGGATTTCATCATCTGAGTGGCCTTCGAGTGAATCTGGCGGCACGAGTGATTCGTGCATCAATACGAGTACACGAAGTTTTTTCATGCCAGAAACGTCCTGAATCAGTCGTTGAAATGGTGACCGGCAAAAATCGTTTGGCTCAAGCCAGCCCCGGCAGCGGGGGAGCCAAAATTTTCGAGTTTTACGCTAAGCCGCTATATTGTAGCGATTGATACATCCGACGAGCGTTAGTGCTCCGATTGGCTGAGAAAAATTGCCCGGTTCGTGGGGTTTTATCAGGGTTGGGTCGCTTCCAAGGTTTGCCGAGCCTTGATTTCGGAGCTGATTCGGGCTTGAAAACGCAGAGCCAGCAAACAGGCTGCGGCGGCCAGGCCGGCGGTCATTCCAGTCCAAATCCCGACGCCGCCCCAATCCAGCCAGAATGCCAGCATCAGTCCGGCGGAGCAACCGATGCCCCAGTACGAAATCAGTGTCAACACCATCGCCACCGCGGTGTCCTTCAAGCCACGCAACGACAAGTTGGCGGCCACCTGGATCCCATCGACGACCTGAAACAGGCCGGCGATCGCCAGGAACCGACTGGCGTATCGAACGACTTCCAGGTTCTCCTCCAGGGCCGGATCGATGAAGCAGCCGATGATGATACGAGGGGTGGACAGGAAAACCAGCGCCGGAATGATCATTACCGTACCGGCCAGAGTCATGCCAACGAAACCAGCCAGCCGGGCTTCTTCTGGCCGGCCAGCGCCGATTTTCTGGCCGACGCGAACCGAAGTCGCGATGCCGATGCCCAATGGTACCATGAACGAAACAGAAGCCGCTTGCATCACGATTTGATGGGCGGCCAGCGGTTGCTCTCCCAGCGTTCCCATCGCAATTACCGCCGCAGTGAACATCGACGCTTCGAACCCCAACGAGATGCCAATGGGGCCGCCGACTCGCAACAGCTCGCGAATCATGCTGGTATCAAAAATCTTTCGAAACGAAAACAGACCCAGTTCGGGATACTTCCAATTCGCATATATCCCCAGCATGACCAGGTGGCTGGTCAACACGATGGAACTGGCATAGCCGGTTCCGACCAGGCCGAGTTCCGGAAAACCGTAGCGACCGAACATCAACGTATCGTTCGCGAAGATGTTCAGCAGCACTCCCACGACCATCACCCCCATGATCGGGCGAGTATTCCCCTTCCCTTCCAGTAATCCCCGCAGCGAAAACGCGCACAGCGACGGCAGCAGGCCCCAGGAAATGGCTCGCAAGTACCGGCTACTGGAGTGCGCGGTGTTCTCGGGTTGTTGAAACCACAGCAGTAGCGGTTCCATATTCCAGAACAACACCATTGCTGGTAACCACATTACGACGGCCAGGACAAACCCTTGTCGGACAGCTCGACCGCAAGTGGCGTGATCGCCGCCTCCGGTCGACTGGGAAACGACGGCACTGACGCCCAGCACGACTCCGGAAAGAATGATCGAGACAAACATGAACACCACGCTGCCAACGGCGATGCCGGCCAACGCTTCGTTACCCAACTGCCCCACCATCAGCGTGTCGACGAAGGAGGTAGTGATTTGCGCCAGTTGGGCCGCCACCAGCGGAGCGGCCAGCAGCAAAAGTTGTCTCAACTCCTGTAAGAACAACGCGGCACCTGTCACCTGGAGCGAGAAAGTTGAGTGCCGAAAACGACTGAGCTACTTGACTGTAATCTGGTTCTCAACAGCGCGAACCCCTGGCGTTTTCACGGCAACTGATTGAGCAACCTGCTTCAAGTAAAACGAATTCAAGGTACCGGTCAATCGCATTCGATCGCCTTCGGCAACACAAGTAACAGCGTGCAGCTGGGGATATCCCAACTGTTCGAATGAAATACGAACGCGATCTTCCAGCGACAAATTGGGAACATTGTCGGCAGCCGAATGGTTGTCGGGATCTTCCATTTTTTGCGGCAGGAACGAAAAGGCCACGGGTTTCTCGCAGTGAAACAGGGTTTCTTACAGCACGTTGCAACAGGTTAGCAGATTTCCTATTTCTCGTTGACTGCTATTCCCAATTACAGCCCGCATTTTTGGCAAACTTGTCACAGCTCCCCCACGACTGTGTGATTGTGGTTACTTCCTTCCAATTAACAGCCGGGACCGGTTTTCAAAGGCTCAGAATGAATCAACGGGTCAGAATTGACCTCAATGGAATCGTCTTCGCGTGGTATGTTCACGCAATTCCGGTTGGCTGTCGTACCCCCCAAGATCTGTGTCGGAAACGCTGAAAAAGCGACTAATTTTTGGTCTTAAAATCGCTCTGGTGGTCGCCATTCTGGGCTACCTGTTTTACGACGTCAGTCGCAACGGGCAGTGGAATCAATTGGTAACCGGTCCCAAGCATTGGGGGTGGGTCGGCTTGGGCTGGACCGCGTGCCTGGTAGCTCACCTGCTGGGATTTCTGCGGTGGCAGTTGATGGTCCGAGCCCTCGGATTGCCGTTCGGCACGATCGATTCCATTCGAATTGGATTGATCGGGTTGTTTTTCGGTTTGTTTGCCTTTGGTGTTGTCGGCGGCGACACGTTACGGGCCTACTATGTCACGCGGCAGGTCAAAAACCGAACTCCCGAAGCGATCACGTCCGTGCTGGCCGACCGGTTGATCGGGATCTTGACAATGTTCATGATCGCGACCGTGGCCTTCCTGTTGTTTGATTCCAGCAAGTTGGACGCCGAACATGCCACCGAAGTTAATGCGCTGAATGTCGTCGGTTGGTTGGTGGTCAGTTGCACCGGTGTCGGAATCGCCGGATTGGTGTTCCTGTTTTTCACGCCCCGCTTGGCCGGCACCGAACTGTACTACCGAGTCGTGGCCTTGCCAAAGGTGGGCGGGGTGATCGCCAAAGTCACCGAAGTCGTCAAGTTATACCGAGCGCGATTGGTGTCGATTGCTCAGGCGTTTTTGTTGAGCGTCGGGGTCAATTTGTGCTTTGCGATTTCAATCTATTCCCTGGCCGTCGGGCTGACCGAATCCTGCCCCTCGTTTACCAACCATTTTGTGATTGAACCGATTGCCATGGTTTCCAATGCCATTCCGGTACCTGGCGGAATCGGGACCATGGAAATGGCCATGAAGTATTTGTACATGGCATTCGGCAGCGACAACGGCGTGATCATTGGATTCGCGTTTCGGTTCGCCCTGCTGTCGGTGTCCGCAATCGGGGCCATTCTCTGGTTCTGGAACCGTGATCAAATGGACCAATACCAACCCAACGGGTGAGTGAGAACAATGTCGTCTTTCGTCCGCGTAGGTTTTGTAACTCGCCCTTACCGTTTGACTTCAGGTGAAACCGGATCATTCGTCAAACGACGTAAGGCTTGTCGCAACCTCGGTGAGATGTCGCTTGAATCTTCGGCAATCTGACTGGGATTCTGCTGCGGAGTCAAAGTGCCATCGTCGTCCAACAGCCTTCGTCCGCGAACGATTACAGTGTCACGCATCAGAATCGTGGCCCTGCTGGGGCGTGGAACGACCTTGCCCAGCGGCGTTTCAGCGCGAAGCCGGATCAGTTGCTGTGGCGGTAGATAGTACTGTTTTGGCTGGCCGATGATTGAATCTGCACCAGGAGACACAATGCCCGCAGAGCCGGTGGCCGGATGAGTCGGCGGCGCCAAAACGGGGCGACCTGATTCATCCCGATAGACGACTTGTTGCGCATCCTGATGGACGTCACTTTCCATTTCGGGCAGCTCAATGAATTCGATGTCGTTGCCCGTCGGCAGTCCAAACTCGGGATCCACTCCGCTCGATTCCAGGGTTTGCTCGATGGCCAAAACATCGATCGCAGCCGCAGCCGCAGCGGGCTGGTTCAACTTGGCATTACTAACGGTGTGCGATTGAACCGGTCGAGCGTGCAACACGATCGGCTCCTGCTGGGTCGTCAATTCAATTTGCTGGTCTTCCATGACCGATGCTGGTTCCGACTTGGCTTGGGGGGACGTTTGTTCCTCCGGTGACTGCGGAATCAACTGCGGCTGGATATCTTCACTTACCGCTTTTGCGGTCGAAAGATCATCAGCGCCAAAGGACAATTCCGGCTCAGCGTTTCGCTGTGGTTGCGTCAAGAACGGGTCCAATGATGCGGATGTATCCGGTTGCGTTTCCGGATCATTCAGTTCCGGTTCGACAGGCTTGATCGACTCCGGCTCGTCGACTGAGTTGACCTGCATTTCAACGGGCGGCAGGGGTGCTACTGCCGTGTCGACAGAAGGCAGCTCGGCAGCAGGTTCGGTTTTTTCTGGTGCGGACGTTGAAGCTGCGACGAAAACATCGGGCTTGATCGATTCAAATGCTTCGGGCTCGACCGCTGGCAACATTCGAGCTGCGACCCTGTCGTGCTGAGTACGCATCCCGTCAGTGGATAACGGGAAGACTTGAGAAACCGCAGGATCCAGGATCGATTTTTCGCGGTTGCGTCGATGGCTCTGGTCACTTTCCAATTGCGGGCGATCAGCAGTGGCAGCATCTGTTTGAGGAAGTCCGGGACTCAATGTATCCGACGGTGGCGCGAGGTTTCCTCGAATCAAGCCAGCTGCCGGGGCGTTGCTGGGGGTTGGGCCGCGGAGTTGGCTTGACACAACTTCCTGCTGACATTGACAATCCGAGTAGCTGGATACTGAGACCGAGAACAGGCGATTGCCAACCTGGCAACCGGTCAACGCCGAGATGAACATGGCGACGGCTACAAACGACAAGACTCTCATGGCTCACTCGCTAAACAAGTCCCTTGTTTCAACGCTGCCAACGGCAACGCTGCCATGCCGGTGAGCATTTGATACGATCAACCGGCATATTGATTCCTTCCTGAATCACAACATCGACGCACACAATCCTGACGGTCGTATTTTTTGGTCGCCTGATTAGAACCTCCACATTCGTTGGGACGTTCAAGACAGAAACAATCGGTCTCTGGAGCAACATCGGTACAAGCCGAATAACCGGCGTTCAGCGGTTTGTGCCAGCTGGGTAAACTTTGCCGGTAACCGCATTCCTGATCTTGCTTGGCGATGTTAAATTGCGTTGCGTTCAGAGCCTTGCCGACCGCCCCCTTCGACGCAGAAAGTTTCCCTGTGGACAATTTCAAACTCGTGCTTCCCGAGCACCTGAATCATTTCGGGTATTTGTTTGGCGGCTACTTGCTGAAATGGGTCGACGAGATGGCCTGGATTGCCGCGACAATGGACTACCCGGGGTTTCGTTTTGTCACGATTGGGATGGACAAAGTCGAATTTAAGAAGAGTGCTCAAAAAGGGACGATCCTGCGCTTCAACATGAAACGCATCCATGAGGGTACCACGTCGGTTCGGTACCTGGTGGACGTCATCAAGGCTCATGACCCCAAATTGAACCATCCCGGTGAGGAGGAGTCGATGTTTACAACCGTGGTGACGATGGTCCGAGTCGACATCGAAGGCAACAAAAAACGACTCTCAGAACCTGCCGATTAAGCTGTTGGAGATTCAATCGATCCGGGGAGTCTGCTGACTTTCGCTTCCTGGCGTCCGTGCCGGAGAGGGTGTCGATATTGGAGCTTTCGCGGATTGGCTGACATTTTTTGTCCAGCCTATTTGGGCGCTAGTCCCGAACGTAAGCCAGTTGACGCGTAAGATTCGGATGGTCGGTGGCTAGTAGCGCCAAAACCGCTGGAGCGATGTTGATCGAATACTATCGCTCGCGTTTACGCCGGTTGAAAACCTCGGGATCGTAGGGGTCGACCGGCACGTAGCTGTTGGGACGAAGGCTCGGCATCTGATTCAACTGAGGGATATCGCCAACCGCTTCGATCGGGTTCAGCGTCGGCAGAACCCCGTCGGGAACCGTCGAGTCGGCTGAGGGGATCTCCGTCTTCCAGCCCGTGGCCGCTGGTTGGGTTGGCTGCGTCGGAGCAGACTCGATGGTTGGTGACCCGGGCAGGGATTCGATCCATTGTTGAATCAATTGGTATTCTCGGCTGTCGGCAGCGAACAGCGGCTCGGCATTTCCGGCATGAGGTTCACTTACCGCTTCCCAGACGTTGTCCCTGTCGTCAGTTGGCGGTGCCAGGTTTTCCAGCAACGCGTGCAGGTTGCGTTGACTGTAACGCAGCGGATTTCCGCCTGGCATTTTCATGAACGTCAACGTCGTTTCACCGTCGTGGCACCTGGCCGCAAAACAGCTGCTTAAGAAAATCGGTTCCACGTAGCGGCGGAATTTCCCGACTGAGCCCCGAGGTAGTTTGGACAATTCCCGTTCCAGCTCGCGAGAGCTGAGCATGGGGCGGTGGGGTGAGCGAGGTGGGGTCCAGGCGGCGGACGCGGTGTCGCTATCGACAATGGTTTGTTGAAAGCCGACCTGCCTGACGCTTGGTTGTCGCTCAGGAGTTTCTGCACGCCAATCATTATCTGGCTGCGTCGAGGTTAGCGGACGTTGTACAGCACCCGGTTGTGACGATGCCAAGCGGTCCGCATTGCGTTTTTTGGCGACGACAAGGATTTCCAGTTGCTCGTTCAATTGCATCAATTTCGACGGTGGAATATCGGTGTGCATCAAACCAAAAACATGTTGGCGAGCCTGTTCCAGCAACTCGTGCTTCAGGCACCAGCGGAACAATCCGATTTGGCCCTCGACATCGGTGGCACTGGTTTGTGCGGCCAGGTGCCAGTAGGCTTCTTCCAGCGAATTGGTCACGGCGTCAACTTTGTCACGCTGGAGAATCAGTTCGCTTCCCTGGTCAGTGCGAATGGCAACTCGGTCGGACTTGCGAATTACCCGGCCGCGCAGGATTTCACCATTTTTCAATAGTATCACTTGGCTGGAATTGACCCCAGCCAGCGAAAATGAATAGTCGTTCTGGGCGTTGGCTGCCGATCCAACCAGAATCGTGATGGCGCAAAGCACCACCGAATTCCATCGAAGACGACAGAATTCGCCGAGCCAGATTGTCAATGGAGCCCGTGACCGTTTCATGCGGCGACATTAGAAAAACTCACCGGAAGGGTCAACCTGAGTTCGAACGACCAAAAGCATCGGACATTTCAATGGCATTCGTCCCAGGCCGCCCCTTTTGCGCAGTTTGATTTTGCTGAAGGCGTCTTGGCAAGTTTGATCAGTTCTTGGCCTGGTCGATTATCATTCTGAATTGATCAGCAATGACGCCAAACTAAAACTGCCACGACGGCGATGTTCGATGTACGACATCGTCAAACGCGGGTTGACTTCAATTAGTACATCCCGGTCGGGAGCATCGCCGATGACCAGATCAAAACCCACGTGTCCGGTCCAGGTTGGCAGGTACGGCAGAACGCTTTCGACTTGACGCTTTGCCCGTGAAACCAGAGAAGGGTCGCTAACGTGACTGCCGCCGATCCAGTGTCCTAGCGGAGCTGCGTCAAACTTCTGAACCATGGGAGTCAGTAAGTGGACCGCTCCGGATTCGCTGCCGACAACCGACACGCTGACCGGCAAACCGGGAGCATACGCTTCGATTCGCCAACGATCCAAGTCAGAGCCAATTCGCTGGAGCCAGTTTTCCCATTCAGCACGTGAGCGCAATAGCTCGACACATTCACTGCCAGCTCCGTCTGACGGTTTAACGACGCAAGGAAAATTGCTAACTTGTCCTAGCTGCCCAACCTCAAGGAAATCAACCAGCGGTCGTCCCTGCGGGATCGCTGAGAAACCATCAGCGACCAGTCGCTGGCCCAGTTGATTTTTGTCACCGGTCAGCGCCACCAGGTCAGAGCCAGGGCAGAGAAGCCGGCACCCCGAAAACTCCAGCTGCCGAGTTATTCGCAACAGCCGTTGTCCGGTTTCAGGTGCGATCACCAATGCGGCATTCGCCTGTTCGGCTAAGTCCAGCAAATGTTTTGACAAGGCTGTGAACCCGCTTGTCGGCAACGTGTCAGAATTGGGGACGCCAATCAGGTCCAACGATGCGCTGGACCCGCTGTTTGCCAGTCGAAGGATTTCCGGGTGGTGAGTCAGACGCTGGTCCACTGGCACGATGATTTCGTGACCGGCCGACAACAGGTCGATACCGACCTCGGCCAGCATCCCAGCCCCCTGCTCTACCAGCACTGGCGACTGGGCTGGGGACTGACCATCGGACCACAATCCTCCACCGGTTAGCCATTCAAATAGCAGAATCTTCAAAGGGACTTCCCGGTAAGCGGTTGGATTGCTTTACACCCCCACGGGGTTATGTCACAATTAACAGGTGCTGCGTCTTTTGTTAAAAATAGGTCGCCATAAATGCCGAATATTGCCTTTCGCAGTTCGACTTTCCCTGGCCACCTGGAAATTCCAGTCTTGACGAGGCACAAGCCGTCCAAAGCGGGAATGGTGATTCCAATTCCGCTTCAACCTTCCACGTGAGTTTTTACAGGGTTTTGTCGTGTCAACATTAATGACTCGCACCGAAGCTGGTATCTTGCTGATCTATTTTCAGGACGTTCGTCTGGTTGATGAACGCCGAATTTCCGCTTTGGGTCAGGAGCTATCCGACTTCGTCAGTAACTCTGACTACGATCGAATGATACTCAATTTCCAACACGTCAACTTCATGTCTTCGGCGATGATTGGGAAATTGGTCGAGTTCGAAAAGAAGTGTACAGCCGCCAAGGTCAAATTGCGACTTTGCAACATCAACGAAAACGTCCAGGAAGTATTCACCCTGATGCGGCTGGACAAAGTTTTCACGATCGATACCGACGAAGCGGAATCGTTGAAAAACTTTTCTCGCAAAAAGTGGTTCGGCGGTTAACCTACCGATTCGACTTTTTCAATTCCGAGCGGCCATTGATCACCACCGTCGTTTCCTGATCGGTCGTGACAAAACCCAACACCATCGCGCGATCAATTCCCAGTTTCTGTTCAATGAACTGGACGTACGGATCCTGCTTTTTGATGGGCCAGATCGGCTGGTGGCGATAACGAAATCGGAACGGTTGGTCATCCAGGTCCAGCATGGCCTGGTTGGTAACACCCTGGACTTCAAATTTCACCAGCTCGCCGCGAGTGGGTGCCGCGCCGGTGATCAACAGACAGCGCAACTCGCCTTCAACCAGGCCTGATTCATCCAGCGACAGGTCCGATGCGACGACTTGAAAACTGGCCAGCTCGGTCCCGCATTGCACGACAAACGCCACCAGTCCACAGGCCAGAGTCGTCGCCAGCAACAGCCGCTTCAGCGGAAACCGAAACCCAGGTCTCGGCTGGTTGGGTGATCGCTGCTGAGTGTTAATCGGCTTGTTCATGAACAGGAACCGCAGACAATGCTCGAAAATTAGCTTGCAATCTGGATAGCAAATCGCGTTCATCGGGGATGTCCAGCGTGTCGATGACGATTGGCGTCAACTGCTGTTCGGCTACGATTTCTTTCCACGAAGTTTCCAGTTGACTGGCGAGGTAGTCGGGGATCAGGATCCCATTGGCGGACTTTGTTTCAGCGTTGCCAGCTTGGGTTTGCTGCAGGGCAGCCGCGAGCGCGGCGGCGTCTGACTCAGCCGAAAGATTCAAATGAACGTCTGACAGGTCAGCCGCACGGGTAAGAAACTTTAACTCATGGTCGGCACTCAGGACCACCTGCCCAGCCAGATCCGGGATTTCAATGGCCTCCAGTTCGGCGCGTAACGATTTCAAATGGCTGTCGATGGATTCGGCTGCATCCGGATACCGTTCCTTTAGCCGAGTCGCCAGGTAAGTCGCCTGCTTGATGGCCATTTTCGGATCCAGCCATGTTCTTGCAACCATGGTCGCATGAGAATGCTCGCCTTCGGGACCATGGGAATGCACCACCCGGACGTCTTCAACGGAGATGTAATCGCTGAGCGATAGCCCTTTGGTGGCCGTGTTGATTCGTTTGTTGTCGGGCAGCGAAACGGTCACCAGCCATGGGGCATAACTCGCACCCGTGCCGTTGGTAATGATCAAGTCGGCTTGTTGCATCGATGCAATGGCCCGACGGTCGGGGCGCCAGGTCAACGGAGATAGGTCACCGGAAGCAAGTTCAACGGTGATCCTGTCACCGATCAAGCGTTGGGTAAGGTACTGCAACGGGTAACTGACTGCGATGATTCGCGGTGTCGAATCAGAGGCAGAATCAGCAGCAGTTGAATGCTCCCCCGGTGCCCCTGAATATTGGCAGCCAGCCACAGCCAGCAACGCTGCAGTCAGCGACAGAAGCAGCGACTTGAAAAAAAATTCTGGTGAATTCATGACAGCAAGTCAAAAGGCGACATTGAATGAAGCGTTATTTGTCTTCTTCGGGCAGAGCTTCCACTTCCGCGGGAAGCTTTTGATCGACTTTTCCCAGCGACCCTTTGCCTTGGGTGTCGATTCTGAATTTGGCGTTGTCTTCAATCTGTTTTAAGTCAGCACCCCAGAATTCGTTTTTGGCAGCCATCGTGGAAGGAGTTTTCAGTGGCCGGATGATTCGAAACCCGACACCGGTTGCGGGATAGTCGGTAAACCACCACGGACTTCTTGGACGGTTGGGGTCTTCGAATTTCCAGTCTGCTACCGAGTTCATCCTGGCAGCGCTGCGGCATTGATCAGCTTCCATCTCGAACGATCCACCACGGACAACTCGCGAATACAGTTCGGTCGGTTTCCGGAAGCTTTCTTCAACCGTGACAGTCGCACCTGGTTTGATATGGGTGTAACCTTTCTCGTGATAACCATCGAGCACCCATTCGGCAACATTGCCGTGCATGTCGTACAGACCAAACGGATTCGGTTTCAGTTCGCCAACGTAGTGACGTTCTTCGTCGGAGTTGTCAATTGTCCAGGCATACTCTTCCAGGTCGCCTTCATCGTCGCCAAATGAGAACCTGGTTTTTGTGCCACCGCGACACGCGTACTCCCATTCTGCTTCATACGGTAAGCGATAGAAGTTGCCCGAAGACAGCGAAAGCCATTTCGTGAATTGCTTGGCTGCGTATTGCGACACCGTTGCTGCCGGTTGATCGAACTGGTCGCCAGCTTCGTAGGTGAACGATTCGTCATACAGCGGTGAAGGTGCCGTTACCGCATCGATTTCGAACTTGTCCAGCATCTTGCGAACGCCCCGGCGATCAAGCGCTTTGAAAATCCGTTCCATCGCCATGAACGATCGGTATTCGCCCCAGGTGACTTCGTATTTGCCCATCCAGAACGGCTCCACCACGACGTTGAATTGCGGCCCTTCGTCGTCGTTGCGGCCGTCTTCATCCTCCGGGCTGCCCATCGTAAATTTGCCACCGGGTACCGGAACCATTTCGAAGGGAATATCCGTCCCGGGGATCATGGTCTTGTAGGGCACCATATAGCCCTGTTCAATTTTCACAAACGGACCGGACTCAGGTTTTTCCTTGACGATTCCCAGCGTGACTGTTGGCGCAGCGGCCTTGGCTTCGGCTGGTTGTTCGGTTTGGCACCAACCTGTTTCGAGGCAGCTAATTACCAGTAACAACGTCAGCAATATGGAAAACTTAAATCGGGAACTCATGAGCTCAAACCGGTTCGGTGAAATATAAATGGAATGTCTTCATTTTACCCACAGCCAACGGGCGAGAACATTACGAATTTCAGCGCCCCGTAGTTTGTCGCACTTTATTTTTGGGCCGAATCTTTTCCACCCAGGGCGTTGGTGCAACCAAACAACAACCAGAAACCACCCAACAACGGCAGCACACCTGTCAATGCAATAAACGGCACCGCATACCGCCAATTCGCAATCGGTGTTTGCGTCTGTTGAAACTCGATCAAATTGAGCGAGATGTTGACCACGGATAAAATGACAATGGCACATCCAATCGCGGCGCCCGCAAGGTTACCGATCAACGATTGCAAACGTTGTCGAGTTACACGTCGCTGGTGGCGAGCGGCGGATTGGTCTGAAGCCGGAGACAGATCGGTCGTTTGTTCATTGCCCATCAAGGTTATGATCGATTAAGGTAGGTAACAATTTTGCCAGCATGCCAACCGGCAATGGCCGCAAATACTAACGTCACCAGGTTGCCCAGGACAACGCCAATGACCGTAATTATCGCGCAAGCGATGTAGCTGTCGATGAAGCGTCGCAGCCAAAACAGGATTCCAATCAACAATCCCGTGACCGCCAACAACGCCAGCCAGCTGTAACAGCGTCCCCACTGTTTAGAAAGTTCCTGGAAGTCTGAAAACACGTCCAGGCTGGCAATGGACCAGAAGGATCGATTGTACCACGCAGCCAGCAAAAATAGAGGTGCTACCAGCACACGCAAAGGAATCGTCAGCGGGCCCGCAAACACGCCCATCACTCCGGCGACGAAAAAGCTGAAGCCAAAAATCAGGAAGGTGGCCAAAAGTTCATTCGTGCCGGTCGTTTTCCAGGTCTGAACTTGACGCCGCCCCATCGCTGCGTCGCGGAATACAAACGACGCCGCCAGCCAAAGTCCCGCCAGCCCCAATGCATAAGGTGCGGCACCGAGGACGGTGGCCAGAAACGCCTGGACGAAAAAGCTTCCCGACTCCCCCTCAAAATCGCTGGTTTGGGTTCCATACGGCCAAAGTCGCTCCTTCACCAATGCGCCCAATAGCATCACGGCCGTCGCGGCCAGCGCTCGCCACCATAAACCTCGGCTTTTGAGCATCTGCATAATCGCATTGAACATGGACGCCTGGTCAAACCCAGGGAAGTCGACGGCTTCATCATCGTCCGATAAATCAAACGGATCGTTTCCCCGGGCGGCGTTGTCATCCATTCTGCGCTGTGCCTGCTCGAATCGTTCACGGCGCGAGAGTCGACGTTCCGCGGGCTCTGACTTGGTAGCAGGACTTGGCGACGGCTCTTCAATGTCGGCGGGCTGGGGAACCTCAAAACTCTCAAATGTTTCATTGGCCGCTTGAACGCGCGACGCTTCGTCGACCGGTTCTTCCTGTTGCGGCTCGGTCAATTCATCGTCATCCAGCGGTGCAAGTTCGGGTAAGTCGTCGCCGGCAATGATTGGCGCCCCGGAGTCCACGATCGGATGATCAGGCGGAACGTCTTCATCGGGTTCCAACCCATAACTGGCTCCATACCGGGGGCGTTCGAATTCGTCCTCAAGCCTTAACTCACCATCCTCGGAATCCCGGTATTGCTTTGGTTGTTCACTTTGGTTTTCGGGCTCGGAAACACCCTTCCATTTTCGTTTCTTTGGTTTGGGGCGGCCGACGGTGAGTTCCGTAAAACAGTCGGGGCATTGGACCGTGGATCCAATCTGATCGTTGCGAACGTGAATGCGGGTGTCACAAACGTGACAGGCTATCCCGAATAATTCGTCAATTTCGTGGTCTTCGTTTTCCTCGTCCGGAACCAGTTCTTCAAGTTCCAGTGGTTCCAGTATCTCCAATTCAAGATCATCGAGCTCGGCCGAAGCCGGCGTATATGAATGCTGATTTGCCGGCGGACGGGCAACCATGCGGTGGCAATGTGGGCAGCGAACATCGTCCCAATCGTGATTGCCCACGGAATGGATCGACTTCCCGCACAACGGGCAATCAAATTCGATGATAGGGTCTTGAGTCAACGCGGGCTCCAAGCTGTGGAAGCAAGCCGGTGGGGCAAATCCGGCAGCCATTAAAATTGTGATCCAAACCCTACCGCAACTCAATGGGCGTTGCTGCGGCATTTCGTTCCGGCACCAATCGATTATCCTATCAGTTCATGGCGGATTGGAGGTTGAACGTCTTTTCCGGCCAATCGCCCAACGTGTCTTCGTTTTTAGAATGCTGGTCATGAATCTGATCAAAGTTGCTGCCGGGGTCCTGAACCAAACACCGATTGACTGGATGGGCAACCGCAGCAACATCCTGGATTCAATCTCTCAGGCACGCGATGCCGGAGTCACTATCCTGTGTTTGCCTGAATTGTGCATTACCGGGTATGGCTGCGAAGATGCTTTTCATTCGACAGGTTTGAACGAGACCGCGGTCGAAATGCTGCACAGCATTCTCCCCGAAACCAAGGGGATGGTCGTTTCGGTTGGATTGCCGCTGGGGTATGCCGGCGGACTGTTCAATACCGCGGCCCTGTTGGTCGACGGCAAGATTGCCGGGTTCGTGGCCAAGCAACATCTCGCCGGAGATGGCATCCACTACGAACCCCGCTGGTTCAAAGCCTGGCCCAGTGGAGTTCAAGGCAAGATTACCGTTGGCGGTCAGGAATATCCCATTGGCGACATTTTGTTTGATGTCGGCGGGATTCGGATTGGGTTTGAAATCTGCGAGGATGCCTGGGTCGGTAATCGTCCCGGAGCCAGGCTGGCGGCGCGGGGCACCGACATCATCCTCAATCCCAGTGCCAGCCATTTTGCGTTTGACAAACATGAACTCCGGCAGCGCTTTGTGCTCGAAGGCAGCCGAGCGTTCCAGGTAACCTATGTCTACGCCAATCTGGTCGGGAACGAATCAGGACGAGCCATTTTTGATGGTGATGCCATGATCGCGACCGGGGGTCGATTGGTTGCCGTGGGGCCGAGGTTGTCTTATCAGCGATTCAAGTTGACCCCCGCAGTCGTCAACATTGATTTGACTCGGATGGCTCGTGCCAAGACGGGCAGCTTTCGTCCAGAAGTCGACGGCGATGAAACGGATGTGATCAAGCTGCCGTTTCAGTGGCCGGAATGTGAGCCTGAAAAACAGGTGCTCAACCGGGAGTCCTGGTTGACAGCTGACGATGTCAAGGAAGAAGAATTTACTCGAGCCGTTTGCCTGGGGTTGTTTGACTACATGCGGAAAAGCCATTCGCATGGCTTCGTGGTTTCGTTGAGTGGTGGCTGCGACTCGACCAGTGTCGTGGCCTTGATCGCAACCATGGTCAAACTGGCTCACCAGGAACTGGGCTTCGACCGGATGTGCCAGCGGATGGGCTGGTTTGTTGCTGGCCAGCGACAACCGGCCGACGAGGCTGAACTGATGCAGCGGTTGTTGACGACGGTCTATCAGTCGACCAAAAACAGCGGCGAGGTCACGCGCACCGCCGCTCGAGAGGTGGCTCAAGCTGTCGGTGCCTGCCACTATGAGTTTGACGTGGAGCCGCTGGCCGAAGGGTACCGGACGATCGTCGCTGACGCGATTGGGCAGCCGCTGACCTGGGAGCAGCACGACATTGCACTGCAGAATATTCAGGCCCGGGTCCGTTCGCCCAGCGTTTGGATGTTGGCCAATATCAACAACGCGCTGTTGGTTTCCACCAGTAATCGCAGTGAAGCGGCAGTCGGGTACGCCACCATGGACGGCGACACGTCAGGCGGGATCAGCCCGATCGCCGGGATCGATAAAGCGTTTCTACGAACCTGGCTGGTTTGGATGGAGTTGCAGGGGCCTGATGGTCTGGAACCCATTCCGGCCCTCAAAGCAGTCAATGTTCAGCAACCGACGGCGGAGTTGAGACCTCCCGATCAGGAGCAAACCGACGAAGGCGACCTGATGCCTTACGAGTTGCTCGATGCCGCGGAACGATTAGCCATTCGAGACAAGCTGACGCCATTGGGAGTGTTTAAAAGTTTGCTGGTCGAATTCGATCAATATGATCGCCAGCAGATTGGGCAGTGGGTGATTCGTTTTTTCCAGCTGTGGAGTCGCAACCAGTGGAAACGTGAACGGTACGCCCCGTCGTTTCACCTGGACGACGAAAATCTCGACCCCAAAACCTGGTGCCGGTTCCCGATTCTGTCCGGCGGTTTCGAATGGGAGTTGGAACGATTGAAAAAAATGATTTGAGATGTCAAATCTGAAGTATGAGATCTCAAATTCTGAAATCTCCTGACTCTACCGGAAATTTTGTACTTCGAAATCAGAGGTGAGTTTGCATTGAACTAACGCAAAGCCGCGGAGATGCAAAGTCGCAAAGTGTGGTTTCGATTCCTTAACCTCGTCCGGTTATTCACCGATCTTTGTATTGCACAACCACTTGTCGTTTGGTTCTTTTGAAAAATCTTTGCCAGTGCCTGTCTATCTCCTAATTTAGATTTATGCAACTGGCTCTCTCGGGTGATGCCTACTTCTTGAGCTACATCTAGTTGGCTTTATTCAGGGCCGAAGGCCACATCGTTTGCCTAGCCCAGCCTGCAGGGCTGGGGACAATTGACAAGATGCCTGCTAGGGGCGAAGGCCTGGTCATTTGCATTGGCCTGGCGGTGCTGAACGAACGTAACTAGCTGAGGTTTCGGTCCCGGATCGGATCGCGATTTGATTCCTGCCTTGGCGGGACCGACGATTCATTGGCCGATTTAACCCAGGGCCTGCTTTCTTCTCGCCAGCGAGAAGAGCGCTACCCTGGGCTAGGCAAACGGCTTGGCCTTCGGCCAATGGCAACTACAACGTTTGGCAGCGCTGCAACAGATATCGGCTTTCAACCGTGCGGCAAACCGAAAGTCAAATAAAAAAGCCCGCTTTGTCTCGATCAAGTCTTGCTTGCAAGCACGAGCGGAAACCGAGTTGCACCCATTCGAATTATGCGATCTCAAATTTTCAAATCCGAAATCGAACCCTACTGGCCCGGCTGCAATACATCCTGCCAAACACAGCCGGCCCAGGACCAGCCAACGCCAAACCCGATCAACAGGTTGTGCATCTCCGGTGTCAAGTCACCGCGTTCACGCATTTGCTGGATCAGGATCGGCAGGGTCGACGAAACGGTGTTGCCGATGTTCTGAAGCAGGATCGGCACTTTCGCTTCATCAACTTCCAAAGCCTGCTGCAACTGGGCGAGCATTTTGAGAGTCGCCTGATGCAGCAACAAGTAGTCGATGTCGTCGATCGACTTTCCTGCCGTTGCCAAAATGTCATCGATCAAGCTGGGCACTGCGCCGACGGTGAACGTGATCAGTGCTGGACCGTCCATGTACAGATCGCTTTTCCAGCGTCGACGATGACGCGGTGCGATCGTCGGTTCTTTGCGAAAACCGGTTTGCGTTGCCAGCAGCGTGTTCGCGCCACTGCCATCGGTGCCAAACTTAAAGGCTTGCAACGAGGGTTGATCGTGGGCTTCAATCAAGGTTGCCGCCGCCCCGTCGCCAAAAATGGTCCGCAAACTGCGATCGGCTTTGTCGATCAGTTTGGTGTAGGTCTCGGCGGTGATGAACAGGATTCGCTTGGCCGCTCCGGACTGAATCAACCCGTCGCAAATCGAGAGGCCATAGACAAATCCGCTGCAGCCGAGGTTGAAGTCAAGAGCGCCGCAATGAGTCGGCAGCCCCAGCCGATCCTGGATCAGGCATGCCGTTGTCGGCAATGGATAATCCGGAGTCTGCGTGCAGAACAGCAGGAAGTCGATGGAGCTGGGGTCGATGTCGAACTGGTCAAACAGTTTTTCGGCAGCGGCAACACCCAGGTCCGACGAACATTCGTCGGGACCGCAGATGTGTCGTTGGTAGATGCCTGTTTTCGATGCGATCAGGTCCACGTCCCAGCGGGGATTGTCCGCCTTGAGATCGGCATTGGTTTCAACCGTTTCGGGGAAATGGAGGGCAATGGGCCCGACAGCAGCGTATTTCACAGGTGACCTTGTCCAGGCGAATTTGCCTTGTAATCGACTTCGAACCAATGGCGGCAGATTTTACCGAAATTGGCCGGGTGTGCCTACCGGCATCAGGAAAACCCCGCTATTCCAAACCCATTTCCTGGGTCAGAAAATCCGCTCCGTAGACCAATTCGGTTACCCACAGAACGTAGCGAATGTCGACCCCGATCGAACGGCTGTAGCTGGTGTTCCAGGCGAAGTCATTGATCGTCGCTTCGAAGGCGCGATCGAAGTTGACCCCGACCAGTCGCCCACGGCTGTCCAGAATCGGGCTGCCGGAATTGCCACCAGTCGTGTCGGTGTCGTACAACAACGCGACGGGGACATCGTTCAGTTCCGGATGAGCGTAGCGTCCAAATTCACCTGCTTCATGCAGCTGCACGACTTTGGCCGGCGTGACGAATGGTTCCTCACCCGTGGTCTTGGCGACCACTCCGCTCAACGTGGTAGCCGGTCGCATCCAGACCGCGTCTTCGGGGGAGTAACCTCGGACGGTGCCGTAGGTCAGTCGCAACGTCGCGTTCGCATCTGGAACAAATTGATCCTGCTGAAACATCTGCTTGACCGTAATCAGGTCACCGTACAGCTGGTTCAATTCGCCTTCGCGTTGCTTGTTCAACTCGCGCAAGCGTTGGTATTCGGGGTACAGCTTGATCGCCAACTTGATGAACGAGTCATCCAGCTTGGCCAGCTGCTGAGGAGACAAGGTCAATACTTTTTCCAACGCTTCGGGCTGATCCAATGTGGTCCCGCGGTACAACGATTCCAGTTGGTCTGGCTGGGGAAGTTCGATCGACAGTCCATTTTCCTGGTAGCGTTTCAAGTTGGCTGCCAACATGGTGCGGTCGGTGGGCAGGTCAAGATCCTGCTGAGCCAGTTTCAATCGCCGCACGGTTTGATCGAAGTTGCGATCCATGTAAGCGCTTTCCCGTTCCAGATCTGGCTTTTCCCGTTCGACCGCGGCGTCGTAAACGGTGTACGCCAGCCGTAGCAGCGTGCTGGTCGAGCGCAACGATTGAAAGTTCGCTTCGGCGATTGCGGTTTCACCAGCCGAGCGATAGGCTGCGTCGATGTTCGATAGTGTTTGACCGTACTTCTCTTTCAGCGTTGGGTCGCCATCAATGAAGGACTGCAGTTTGGATTCTTCGGCTTTGCGCTTGGCCACGATGTTGGCTCGGGTCAAGCCTTTCAGCTGACCGCGAGATCTTTTTTCCACGTTGGCCAGACTCTTGATTCGCGAAGACAGCTTCAACGCGATTCCGCGATCGTCTTGTCCAGCTGCTTCCATCATTCGGATCTGCTCGCCATACCAATCGACCACGTAAGGCAAGCGAATATTCTGCTCGTATTCGAGGAAGCTGGCCGTTTTGTGGCGCGCCGTGCGGCCCGGGTAGCCCAACAGCATGACATAGTCCCCCTGGTTGGCACCTTCGGGAGCGACCTGGATAAATCGCTTGGGTTGATAGGGGACGTTGTCGGATGAGTAATCGGCAGTCGAACCGTCAGGAGCCACGTAGGCGCGCATGAAAGAATAGTCGCCGGTGTGACGTGGCCATTCCCAGTTATCGATGTCGCCACCAAAATTGCCGATCGAAGATGGAGGCGCGAACACCAGGCGAACGTCTTTGATGTAAGTGTACAGGAACAGCACGTAGGTTTTGCCGGTAAACATCTCGGCGACCTCGGCCCGGGCGCCCGGGTTGTCGGTTTCGGCCTGTTTTTCAATCTCTTTGCAACGTCGTTCGATGGCCTTGGTGCGGTCGGCAAAGGACATTCCCGGTTCAGTCGCTGCAAGCACTTGATCGGAAACGTCTTCAAACGATTCGGTGACGCGGACAGTGTAACCCGGTGCCGGAATTTCCTGCCCCGGCTGTTCCGGGATAAAACCGTTGGCCAGATAGTCGTGTTCCGGTGTGCTGGCCGACTGGATCGCGCGATAGGCGCAGTGGTGATTGGTGATGATCAAACCTCGCGGCGAGATGAACGATCCTGTGCAGCCATTGACTCGGCAGATCCCGTCCACCAGACAAGTTTTGTCCGGGTTGAAAATCTGCTCGGGGGTTAGCTGCAGTCCTTTTTCAGCCAGGTTCAATCGATCCAGTTCGCTGATTGGAAACATCCCCTCATCGGCGCGAGTCACGCCAGGGATCAAAACCCAGGCGATCAATAAGGCCAGCCCGGCCAACGCTTGTGGCGTGGTTTGCGGACTGCGGATACGAAACGGAGTAGGGCTTGGTGGTAAGTTCATCGTACGTTCACAAATGGAGAAACCGGTTCGGGGTCGGAATCATTTTCCATGATCATGGCGGCTCAGGCAAGCGATGCCGTTACACGGCTGCCCAGCGAAGTTTTGTAGCATGGCCGATGGGGCCGTGATCGCAACGGCGGAATACTGAACGCGTGGCGGAAACGTTGCGGAAATGGAAACCCGACGCGTGAGCGAGGGCTACACCGATGCGTGTTTTTCCCTCGCTTACGCGTCGGGTTTCCAAAAGTGTGCAACTTCCAGGAGCATAATTGCACGGGCGTGTCGACATCGTTGAGGTTACGGGTTATCGCATCTTGTTAATCATGTTGATCCCGTTCATCCTGTCCCCTTTGTTGCCAGGATTCCCAACCAATTTGGCCAGCGATCGACCAGGGGCCGGCGATTAAAGACAAGATGTCAGGATGATCAAGCTCGACAAGTGACAGCATTGGTTTCGATGATGCTGGCTGAGCAAGAAGATCGCAAAAGACTGTGTTTTTTGCGAGTCGAAGAAGAAACTTTCAAGTTTTCTGAGAAAGCTGAAAACCTCTCTTGACCCAAAATCGGCGTTTCAATAACTTCCTTCCAACGGTTGAGCAACACAAGTTGAATCAACCGCGAACGAACAAATGGACTTGTTCAAGGCGGGCGGATCGGTTGATGATCGATCCATTCGGCCAGGTAACGACGCACGGATGCGAAGGCGCCAGGTCGAACCGTTTTGAGCTCAAAGCGGTCGTAGCACGGATGCGACGACCCTTGCTTCCAATCGCTCTCGGACTAACGGTTGTTCCGCGCCCCCCTGGAACGAAGTTACCGAGAGCTTTTTTTATGCGCGGGCTTGAACGCCGGAACTTGATGTTCTAACAGCTGCGATTCAGCATCTGAGATTTCCTGACTCTTCCGGAATGTATGTAGGGTAGTTTCGCGAATTTGGTTGACATGGTGGTGTTGGGTTAAGCCCAGACGAAATGATCGACTTGATCGTTGAACGTTGAGGCATCCGTCATTGGTTGTTCCATTTCGACGGCCCCATCCGGGGCGCATATCCATTAGGTAATCCTTTTTCTTGGGGCTTCCGCCCCAAGCTATGATAGACGGCCCCTCCGGGGCGATCATGCAATTGCGGATTTGACTTCCTTTTCTATGAGGTGTTTCTGATAACCCGCCCCGGAAGGGGCCGGCTTGGCGCTCCTTGGGTTGAAAGTCTCGATATCTTCTCCCGCAAAACCACAAGTTAGGCCCCCATTAAACCGCCCCGGATGGGGCCGGCTTCTCTAGCTCGGGGCGGGAGCCCCGAGAAAGGCCACCCAAAAGATCATTCCGCCCCGGACGGGGCCGGCTTGGCGCTCCTTGGGTTGAACGTCTCGATATCTTCTCGTAGAAAACCACAAGTTAGGCCACCATTAAACCGCCCCGGATGGGGCCGGCTTTTCTAGCTCGGGGCGGAAGCCCCGAGAAAGGCCACCCAAAAATTCATTCCGCCCCGGATGGGGCCGGCTTCGCGCTCCCTGGGTTAAACGTCTCGATATCTTCTCCCGCAAAACCACAAGTTAGGCCCCCATTAAACCGCCCCGGATGGGGCCGGCTTCTCTAGCTCGGGGCGGGAGCCCCGAGAAAGGCCACCCAAAAGATCATTCCGCCCCGGATGGGGCCGGCTTGGCGCTCCTTGGGTTGAACGTCTCGAT
>CAZJEK010000003.1:21795-73825 GCA_964545005.1 uncultured Pirellulaceae bacterium | reverse complement strand
ACATCACTACGATTGAAGGTCATCGCTCCAATCATCTAGCTGGAACAGGGTTGGTGACTGGTTTGAAGGGAACAGGTGGGACCTCGGATGCCACCAAGAAAGCGCTTGGAAACCTGTTTCTGCGAAATGGCCAAGCCCTGGTTGACCCACCCACCGGGAGCGCTTCGACGGTCTGGATTCAAGTAGACATCCCGGCATTCGCACGGCCTGGCCAGAAGTTCAGGGGGTCCGTTTCGGTTCTCGACAATGCCTCCAGCTTGACCGGCGGCAGTTTGGTTGCTGCCCCGTTGAATGGCTTTGACGGCCGGGTCTACGCAATCGCCAGCGGCAAACTAATTGTCGACGGTTTTTCGGCCGGCGGTGCCGGTGCTTCGGTCGCCAAAAACCACGACACCACAGCAACGGTCGAAGTGCAACTGGAAGAAGTGATTGATCAGTCACCCGCATTCCCTGATTCAACTTTTCGGCTGCTGCTAACCAACAAGGATTACGCGACCGCCTATCGGATCGCCGATGCCATCAATGAGCGATTCCCCAATCACGCGCGAGCCAGAGACAGTGGCAGTGTGGACGTGATGTTTCCCTACCAATATCAAAATCGCAAAATGGATTTCGTCGTCGGAATCCAGGACCTCCGCATCATCCCCGATGTTCCCGCCCGCGTGGTGGTCAACCAGAACACTGGCACGATCGTTGTGGGTCACAACGTCAAGTTAACCCATGTCGCGTTCGCCAACGAAAACCTGGTGGTGACCACAGCGGAATCACCAATCGCTTCGCAACCGGCGCCGCTTTCCAATGGGCAAACCGCGATTCTCGAGCGGACCCAGGTCACGGCTACGCAAACCGGTGGGACCTACAACGTGCTGAACGAACAACCCACCGTGGCCGATCTGGCGACGATGTTGAATCAGATGGGGATTCCTCCCCGCGACTTTATCAATATCCTGCGGCAGATCGAGGCTGCCGGACACTTACAAGCCGAATTGATCGTGCGTTAGCCGGTCGATCATCCCCAATCAACGGAGCGCAACCATGAATTCGATCGGCGCGATCACCGGCTCACTTACTTCCCACCAGGCACCCGATCTGCAAGCATCGCAACTGGAACAGGTCCAGCAAACTCAGTCTCAGTTCGAACAGCTGAAACAGCAATTGGATGCGGGCCAAACCGTCTCCGCAAGTTCAACCCAGTCTACTTCGAATTCGATTGACAAGGCTGCGTCCGATTTTGAGTCCGTGTTCATTTCGCTGATCCTGAAATCCATGCGGAGCACATTGGATGAATCGCAGGGCGGCCTGTTTGCAGGTGACAACAGTGACACCTTCGGCGGGATGTTTGACATGTTCATGAGTAAGCACCTGTCCGAAACCAGCCCAATCGGCGTCGGTTCGGCGATTAAAAACTATCTGGAAAACCAGCTGTCAACCGCAAGTGATCAACATGAATCCGACTCAAAAGCAACCGTCGACACTGTCCCCACCAGCGACTCGCCAACTGCTGTCTCACCTTGAGCGAGAGTTTGAATTCCTGAATCTGCTGGTCGGCGCAACGCTTAAGGTCCGCACGCTGCTGCGCCCTCAACGACCAGCTGAATCGGGCGATACAACCGTTACAGCCGATACACCCCCACCGGAATCTCAAGTCCAGCGCAACGAGCAAACGCGCAAACAGTTGGAAGCCTTGCAGCGCGCGATCGAAGCCGGATTTCCGCTGGTCGCCGATTCGCGAAACCAGTTTTCCCAGCTGATTTCCAGCATCCCGGCCGAAACTCGCCCGCGTTCGTTGAACGAAATCAGAACCTGGCTGGACCCTTCCCAGCAACCGGTTTTCGATCAGCTCCAGGCCCAACTGCGGAGCAAGCTGAACGAATTTCATTCGATCACTCAAGCAAACCAGACGGCCATCTTGTATTCGCTTGATTTCTTCGAACGGCTGCTGGGTGGGTCACCGCAGGATCGAAACTGCTATGACGCGTCGGGGAAAACGGATTCCAGCCCTGCCGCTTACCGATTCCTTCGAACGAATTGTTAGAGCGCCATGAATCTGAGAACCGGACTTTCAGCGCTGCAGGCCAACCAGTTTGCGATCAACAATATTTCGCATAATCTGGCCAACGCTTCGACCGAAGGCTATCACCGCCAGGACACGATTTTCCAGACTCGCCGCTCCGACTACCGCTTGCGGGGGCACTATGTCGGAGCCGGCGTCGAGGTCAGCGAACTGCGGCGGATTCGCAGCCTGATCACCGAAAGCGCGCTGACGAACTCAATCGCCGACCTTAGTCGCGTAGAACAAACGCTGGTCATCGAATCTCGAATTGAAGCCCTGGTCGCGCCGGGCGCCGGTTCAATTCAGGACAGCCTGAGTGGCTTGTTTGACAACCTGTCACGCTTATCGGCCAATCCCGACGAATCGTCACTGCGGAATTCGATTGTCAACGAGTCTTCCAATATCGCGGTCCGCGTTCACGATACCGCCAACCAGATGGTTGGTATTCAGAACGACCTGCGCCAGCAGTTGGAACTGGAAGTCGAATCCTTGAATCGTGAAATTCGCGAGTTGGTCGACATTCATGACTTGATCACAACCGACGCCGACGGTCGCATCCCCAACGACTTGTTGGACCAACGCGATCAATTGGTCAACCAGATCGCCGAACGCGTCGATGTCCAGCGTTATGAGTTTGTCCAGAACGAACTGGGCCTGAGTATTGCTGGCGGTTCGGTTAGCATCAGCAGCCCACCGATTCAATTCGAATTAACGGGCTCCGGGGATGCGTTGGAGATTCAAATCGAAGGCGGAGATCGTTCGATTGAATTTGCTGGGGGCCGTATCGCGGCCTTGCTGGATGCCAACAATCGAATCATCAATCGCTACAAGAATGACATCGATGAGTTTGCCAGTCAGTTGATTCGCCACTTTGATCAACAGCACGCGCAAGGCCTGGGACTGGAAGGTCCGTTTGCGTCTTTGCAAGCCAGCCGCCCCGTGACCGACGTGGATGCTCCGTTAAGCGAGTCAGCTGCGTTTCCCATCGAAGCGGGACAGTGGTTTGTCACCGTCACGGCCCCCGATGGCCAGCTGCGAACGACGTCGATCGATGTTGATCCGGATACCGACTCGCTCCGGGATATCGCCAGTCGTCTGTCGGGAATCAATAACCTGCAGGCGGTCGTGGATGACGCAACCGGGCTAATGACCATGATCGCCGAACCCGGATATGCGTTTGATTTTACCGGTCGGCTGGAATCGACTCCGGATCTGTCATCCGTCACCGGAACCAGTACGCCCACAATCGGTGGCACCTATCTGGGCGACGACAACGACGTTTATACCGTCACCGCCATGGGCAGCGGCCAGATCGGCGTGACACCTGGATTGACCCTGGAAATTTCCGACAGCGATGGCAACGTTGTGCAGGAGATTGAAGTCGGAGATGGATACGAAGCGGGTAGCCAAATTGACATTGGTGACGGGATCACGCTGGCGTTCGATGTCGGCGACATCGTCAATGGCGACCAGTTTGAAGTTGTCCGGGTAGCCAATTCCGACTCCACCGGGATCCTGTCGTCTCTGGGCCTAAACCATTTCTTCAACGGCAGCAATGCTGGCGATATCAAGGTCGACAACAAGTTTGCCAACAATCCCAACTTGATTGCCACGTCCCTGTCCGGCGAGTTGGCAGATACACGAAATCTGGCCGAGTTCATTGAACTCCGCGACCAGGCCGTGTTTGAGGGCCAGCTGACATTTGAGTCGTTTCTGTCAGAAATGAACACGGAAATCGGGTTTCAGGTGCAGACTTCGCAACGCATCGAAGCCACCCTTTCAGAGCTGAAATTTCAATACGAAACAGAACGTGAAGCTGTCTCAGGAGTTGACGTCAATGAAGAACTCATCGAGCTGACTCAGCATCAAAAGAACTACGAAGCGGCGATTCAAGTCGTGCGGACAATGGAGTCAATGCTGGACGAACTATTCCAGATCATCAGGTAAGCCATGCTTTTTCGAACGACTGCCCAAACAAGTGCCAATCACGCGATCCGGTACGTCTCGCGATACAACGCGAATATCGTCAACTACCAGAAACAGATCTCTTCCGGCGTCCGAATTCACCGTTCGTCCGACGACCCGGTCGCCTTTCGACAGGTTACGTCGTTGACGTCACAGCTGTACAAACTGCGCTCCGAATCGACCGCCATCACCGACACCGAAGCCAAGCTGAATGCCAGCGTTTCCAATATCCAACGGGCCAACGACCTGATCGTTAAAGCCAAATCATTGGCCCAGCAGGGGATCCAGGCAACGACCGAAAGCGAGCGAAACGCGCTGGCGGTGGAAGCCGAAGGGCTGTTGAACAATCTCCAGGACATTTCCCGAGCCCGCTCGGCCGGTTCCTACCTGTTTGCAGGTGCCAGATCGAATGACCCACCGTACGAATTCGACGGTCCGCTGGTCGCCGGCGGAACGATGGTGGCCGATTACCAGGGCTATCCTGAAAACAGTTTCGCATTTATTGGCACCAGCATTTCCATTGAGACGTTTTACGCCGGAGACACCATTTTTGACCGCTCTGATCGCGGAGACCTGTTGATCTATGGCTCGACCGGAGCTCAAAACGGGGCTGGCACCGACAGCATGGTCGGGCGCGCCGACTTGATTGTCGAACACACCACAACGACCTATGCCGGTGCCTCTGGAATTGCGCCGGGAATCAGTTCGCCTGACGAAGACAACATCCTGGGTCAGTTGAATGATAACCACGTGCAGATCGTGGACACTAGCGGAACTGGCGATTTTGGGACCATCATCCTGAACGAAGGCGACTCGGTAGACTGGACTCGCACCGACACCGACCTGCAAATCACTTCCGAGGATGGACGGTCGCTGTTTGTCGACATGAGCAACATCACGGCCGGCTTCAGCGGTTCGGTTACGTTTACATCGGATGGCACGCTGAGCATCGATGGGGGAGCCACAACCATTCCGATCGACTTTTCAGCCAGCCAAATGGTGATCGATTCGACCACTGGCGAACAGGCTCATTTCGACACAACTCAGATGAAACGCACCGGTACGGACCATGTGGAATTCCCTGGCACCTCAAATGTATTTCAGGTGTTTTACGAATTGATCGAAGACCTCCGCAACACCCGCAACCTGACCGCCGTCGAAAACGCCGAAGCGCTCGACCGAAGATTTGGCGAACTCGATTCACTGGGCGACCACATGCTGCAAGTCATGGGCCGACAGTCGGCTTCCCTGCAGTCGCTGGAGGAGTTGAAATATCGAGTCGAGGACCTGGAATTGGAAACCGAAACTCAAATCAACGAATTTTCGGCCACTGATATTCCGGAGACTGTCTTGCGAATGCAAAACGAACAATCCCTGCTGCAATTTACTTACTCGGTGACCGCGGCGGTCACCTCCAGCAGCATCCTTGACTTCTTGCGCTAGTTCCGTAGACCGCATTGGAAAGATAGATCGATTCTGACCATCGTTTCGATTCCGAAGACTTGAGGAAGATCAACGGATAAAGCGGCCCCGGCCAGCGATTGAATTCGGCTAGTTGTCGTCGACGTGTCAAGTTTTGGCCAAGGGCTTCGATCACCCTAATTGATCTCTGCGTCGAAGTTTCGACAGAAAGGTGACTCACGATGATTCACAAACTAAATCAATGGAAGATAACCGCCACCGAACTGTTGTTGCCAAACTGGCTGCAGCATTCTGCTTCCAATCGCATTGCCGATCGTCGCTGGCCTGAACTGGAAGACTCGATGATCCTTGTCTTTGCCCTGACAACAATTGGACTGGTCTTCAATCTTTGCTGGTAGGTCTCGATGGCTTACCCGTCGAGGGTCATTGAAGCGGTGATGGAAATCCGCCTGTCCAACTGCTGCCCCCAGACAATTTCAATTATGCAATGATCAGTTTGCATCCATCATCGATGATCGTTCTGCACGGCTGGAATTCGATGGACAACGGCTAGACCATAAACGCAAAAAACCCGACAGCCCCCCAGGGCTAACGACGGAAAACTCAGGTGCAGGTAGGAGTTGAGTCTGTCGTTAGTCTGGGAATCTCGCGCGGCGGCGAGAGATTGGGCTTCGGCGATCGGGTTACAAGTTGGCAAGTGAATTCATGGCAACATGAACGTCTGTGGGTCTACCACAAAGCAAGCTTGGCGGCTTGTTCTCCACTGATGTGATAGGGGCAGATCACGTTTTCCACGCCGACCTTGCTCATCCGACTGGCGACTTGGACATCGTCCGATCGGGCAATCACTTTCACTTTCGTGCCCAGATCCTTGCAAGTCATTGCGATCAGCAAGTTGTCGAAATCGGAATCCAGGGTCGCGATCACGCATTTGGCTTCGATCACGTTAGCGTCGGCGAGTGCGATTTCATCGACTCCCGGTGCCGGGATCGTAACCAATGCCGGATAGCGATCTCGCAATTGGGCCAGTTTTTCGGCATCGGCGTCGACGACGACCACCGGCTCCTTCGCGTTTTGCAACAGCTTGATCACGGTTTGGGCCATCGGGCCGGAACCGCAAACAATCGTGTGGTGCTTCATCATCTTCGCCATTTTCTTTGCCTTTCGTTGTTGCCATGAGTTGATGATGTCTCGGTCTACAAACATCCCTGTCAAGGACGCAGTCCAACATGACAGTGAGATGATGGATATAAAAATCAGGCCGCAGGTGAATAACCGGCCGGCCGCTGAAAGTTCCTGAGTCTCGCCGTACCCAACGGTGGCGAGAGTGATGACGGACATGTAAAACCCGTCTTCCAAGCCCCAACCTTCGATCATCGTGTACCCGCAGGTACCGAAGACCAGGACGGCGGCCATCCAGATCGTGAAGTAGCGAATTCTGAAATGTAACATGCTGAGTCTGCCTGTTTGGATGAAGTGGTGTGCCGTGCTGCGAACTGACTTAGTTCAGCAGCAGTGCTTTGGTTTCGATGAACTGCTCAGTCGCCGATTGCACGACTTCAGATTCCAGCGCCTCGTTTTCCTGCAACCAGGTTAATGCCGGTTCTCGCGTAACAGGCGTGGGCTCCGATCCAATTCCCCAGTGTCGAGCCAATTGATCGGCCAAGCCAATCGTCCGGGTTAACAATGGCAGCGATTCCTGTTCAAGCGAATGGTGATTGCCAATAGCATGGCTGATACTCGGGGATAGCCCCCAGGCGTCGCCAAACAGCTCACCCAGATGGGAATGATCGGTACGGAACAGTTGGCGTTCCAAGTCCACCGACTCAAGTTCCGAGCCGGCTTTGTTCAACGACGAAATATACGTTTGCGGCGCCACGTCCAGCAGAACAAGCTTTCCGATATCGTGCAAGATACCGGTCAAAAAGGCGGCTCCCGCTTCCAGCTCTAATGACTGAGTTCGAATCAGAGCACCGGCAACAGCAGCAACACCCAACGAATGCTTGAACTGTGTCATCCTGGCTTGGGCAGCGACGGGGTCTCCGGAGTTATAGACCTGTTGAGCCGCCATCGACATGGCCAGTTGAGAAACTGCCGTGCGTCCGAGCACAACCAATGCCTGGTCAATCGTGGTGATCTCTCTGGAAAAACAATACAGCGAACTGTTGACAACCGAGAGGACCTTGACCGCGAACGCGGGGTCGCCCTCGACCAGACGCGCTAACGCTTTGGTGTTTACCTCGGCACGACGGCACTCATTGCTGATTTGCATCGCCACCGAAGGCAGCGGCCGGAGGTCGACCAGCGCTCTTGGATCCGCCTTCAGCCGAGCTTGAGCAGTGGCCAGTTCATGATTGGAGATCGGGTAATTCATTGTCTAACTCGGTTGAGGTGGCAGTGCTGAATAAAAGATTTATTAGCTCGTCATCTGTTGATAAGTCTGCAGCGAACGTTCAAGGAGTTCGCGCCAGTGATCGTTGATCGTGGCGATGGCATCGTCGACTCCCAGCATCTCCAGCAATCGTGGGCCGTCGTGCTGGGAACAGTCATACTCACCGTTTAATTCGTCACGCTGATACTGGTTCGCCAAATCGTCGGCCGTTGCAACCAGGGCTATCAAGCGGTTATAGCGGCTGGCCTCGAAAGGAATGTGGTGATAGCGAGCGACATTGATCAGTTCGTCAGTGAGTTGATTGCGGCTCAGAAACCAGGCACCGATTTCAGAATGGTGGGTGCCAATGATTTGTTTCTCATGGTCGAGGGTCTGCTGGTTCTCCTTGAAGTCCAGACGATCCAACAGGCCAAACTCGTTGGGGATCGTGACCGCCAACAGGATTCGGCCAACGTCGTGGAGCAGTCCCGCGGTAAACTCTTCACCCTGCATGCCCATTTCGAACAGCTTGTTCAATTCGCTGCTGATAATGGCCGTCAGATAATTGTGTTGAGCGAGTACTTCACGGATACGAATCTCTTGCCATTCCAGGGAATTGACCATGCTCGAATAGCAGGAAACGAGGATCATCTGCTTGATCTGGCGAAGTCCTAAACGCGTGACGGCAGTGCGCAGACAGGAAACCTTTTTTCCCGCCGCGTAAACCGGAAACACGGGGCTGTTGGCCAACGACAGAATGTTCGTGGTCAACTTGACATCTTCGGCAATCACATTGGCCAATTGACCGATGCTGGCTTCCGGATCATCAGCCATCGCGATCGCTTTGGCAGCGGTTGCCGGCAACATCTTGATATCTCGAGCCTTCTTGATCAGCAACTCGGTTAAGTGGCGCTTGGAATAAGTCTTGGCCGCGCAGGGAGCAGATCTCACTTTGTCATCCGGTGTTGAAGGTGGCTGTTTTGGGAGCTCTTTCATCGAATCATCCTGTTCGCGATCGAAAGGGTACGATCGGGGTGACCGTGGCGGTTAAAGGAATCGGCCGACGACAGGGTACTCCCCTGCCGCCGACCGAAACGCCACCACTACGGTTCCTGTCGGATTCGAAGCGTGCTCCGCCTCGACAACCATGTGATCGACGGCCGCAGAGTTTGCTTGACAAAGACAACCGATTTACTTTGCCTAGTCGGCCGATCTTGATACGACTGTGATGATGGCAGGGATTCGTATTGGCAATGAGGATTATCGCGAGCCGGATCAGCACGGTTGGGCGGATTGCGCGGCGTCGCAATTCGCTCCCTGAAAATCACTGCGATCTCTGCGGCTCAACGGTTTTCTATTCGCTGATGGATCTGGATCTGTTCCGTGGAAAAATCTCGCAAAAATGTCCGCAGCTGACCAAACTGAGATTCCAGCAATGAGAATTTATGCCACACTAAACGGAGCTAAAGGAAATTTAACCAACACAAGCTCCAGAGTCAGTTTATGGCCTCCATCGCCCCAGCGGAAGTTGACGATCATCTTTCGGCATTGACCATTCAACAGCACATTATGCGAGAGCAGCAACGATTCCCATTCGCGACGGGTGAGTTTTCGTTTCTGTTGTCGGCAATCACGCTGTCAACGAAAAAGATTCAGGCCCAGGTTCGCAGAGCGGGTTTGAACAACATTCTCGGTGAACACGGCGATGAAAACGTTCAAGGGGAAAGACAGCAGAAGCTGGACGTCGTCGCCAATCGAGTCATGATTCAGAGCTTAAGCTCCCGTCATTCGGTCGGCGTCATTGCTTCGGAAGAGGACGAGTTCCCAATCGTGATGCCCCATCGTTCCGACTCCGCCAAGTATGCCGTTGTGTTCGATCCACTTGACGGTTCTTCGAACATCGACGTCAACGTCAGCGTAGGAACGACTTTCTCGATTCTCCGCCGGCCGGACGGAGCCAGCTACGATCATCCCGAATCCTGGGTCCTTCAGCCAGGAACCGAGCAACTGGGGGCTGGTTACGTGGTGTATGGTTCATCGACCATGATGGTTTACACCGTTGGTAACGGCGTGCACGGTTTTACGCTGGACCCTAACTATGGCGCATTTGTATTGAGCCATGAAAACATTCGGATACCGGAACAAGGGAAATACTACTCAACCAACGAAGCCTACTTTGATACTTACCCCGAACGCTACCAGGACTTTATTGCTGAGTTGCGTTCGGGCCGCCAAGGCAACTACGGATCGCGGTACATTGGTTCGATGGTCGCTGATATCCACCGCACCTTGATGGTCGGCGGAGTTTTCCTGTACCCACCGACGGCAACTCACCCTGCCGGTAAATTGCGATTGTTGTACGAAGCCAATCCGATCGCCATGATCGTTGAACAGGCGGGCGGAATTGCGACCGATGGGCAACAACGAGTCCTCGACATCCATCCGGATGACGTCCATCAGAGAACGCCTTTGATCGTCGGCGGTCGCCGGGAGATGGAGATGTTTCAACAGCAGGTCAATAACTAGTGCCGCGTCAAGTATTGATTTTGGGGTTGGCACTTCAATTTAGCGATTGGTTTTTCGAGCAAGATTGACTTGCCAACCCCAATTTTTAAGTTCGGCGCTGCACGATTGGTTCTGCCGATCTGAATTGACCGCCCCAAAGGCGTGGATCACTCGTAAATTTTCATCGCCAATTATAAATATCGCTGGTCAATTCAACTTTGATTAACCACTAGCACCGTCAAGTTGGCGACGGACTACAATGAACCGCAGTAAACCGGTTTACTGCTGTATTGAAACGCCATGGATTCCAACGAATCACAATTGTTTGAAGAGATCAAACGGCTGGCGAAACCTCCACTGAACCACAATGTTGCGGCAGCCGATCAGCGTTTTGCAAATTACGATCTACTTCACGAAATCCATCGCGGAGGGCAAGGGATTGTTTACCAGGCGATCCAGAAATCGACCAAACGGGTCGTCGCGATCAAGCTGATTTTGCATGGTTCATTCGCGACCGAAAAACAAAAAGCACGCTTCGAAAGAGAAGTTGAGATTGCCTGCCGGTTGAGTCACCCCAACATTGTAACGGTTTACGATGGAGGCGTTGCCAATGGTCAACCGTTTTGCGTGATGGAGTATGTCGCAGGAAAGCAACTTGACTTTGACGCAGTCCAAACGAACTCCAAGCTAAATCAACGCCAAGCGGCGGAACTGTTTTCTTCATTGGCTACTGCCGTCGGGTACGCCCATCAAAAAGGAGTGATTCATCGTGACCTGAAACCGGGTAACATCCTGATTGATCCCGCAGGTCAACCCAAAGTACTGGACTTTGGTCTGGCCAAGTTCACTCATTCTGAATCTCAGAGCATCTTTCCCGGCAACACGAATACCGGTGAATTTCTGGGGACTGTCTGCTATGCGTCACCAGAACAAACGACGGGTGACCCCAGCGCTATCGATACGCGCAGCGACGTGTATTCACTGGGCGTCATCATGTACGAGTTGATCAAGGGGGAACTCCCTTATCCCACCGATGGGACAATCGTCGAAATTTTGCAAAACATAGTTTCTCACGAACCCGCCCCGCTGCAGAACCGCGAAACATTTGTCGACGAAGATCTGGAAACGATCGTGCTAACATGCCTGAGCAAAGATCCGCAACGACGCTATGCGAATGCCAGCGATCTTGCCCGAGACCTGGATCGGTACCTGGCGGGCGAGCCGATCTCGGCACGTCGGGACAGCACGATCTATTTATTGAGGAAGATCGTCAGCAAACATCGGCAAGCTGTAGCGGGACTCGTCACGATGCTGTTGCTGGCCGTGGCTGGTCTGCTGGCCGTGCTCTGGTTTTACTTTCAAGCCCTCGCCGATCGAGATCTGGCAAGATCTGCGACGCATCAATTGAAAACCCAGAAAGATGTCGCGGAGTTTCAGACTTACATTGCCAGAATCGCCGCCGCCGACGCATCAGTGCGAAGTTTTGCCACGCACGATGCCCTGCGAAACCTCTATCAAACGCCTCCCGAATATCGTGGCTGGGAATATTGGTACATCTACCGACGAAACAGCCTGTCAAAACAAACGTTTGGGTTTGAGGATCGGCAGCAATCTGGACACCGCGACCGCATTCACACCGTGCATTATTCTCCGCTGCAGAACTGGATCGTCAGCGGCGGGTGGGATGGGCGAGTCGTGCTCTGGGATTTGAAAAACGGACAGATCGTATCAACCTGGTACGGTAATCACCCCATCCAACGCATTCGGTTTCATCCTCAGCAACGGTTGATTGCCGTCGGTTTTGCTTCCGGACAGATCAAGCTGTTAAGCCATACCGATGGCGAACAGGGGCCGGTCAAGCTGGAACCGTTTCGCGATTTGGATCCAATTTCACCTGACAGTTTGCATGGCCTGGAATTCTCACCGGACGGCCAGCATCTGTTGATCGCTGCCGGCGACTATGCGGCCGGGCGGGGCTGCGCCAGAGTCGTCCAGTGGCACAACGGGGAGACGATTTTCGAGTTTGATGATCCGAATTACCCGATCGTATCGATCGCCTGGCACCCGGACGGAAAACGAGTTGCGCTGGCAGGTACCTACATTTATCTTTGGGATGCGCTGGAAAACAACAAGTTGAAAACACTTCCAGGTCATGACAACTGGATCAACTGCCTGGCGTTTCATCCCGATGGCGAACAACTTGCCAGTTGCGCCAACGAGCCACAAATCAAGCTTTGGAATCTCGACACCGGTGAGATTTCGAAATCACTGTTTGGCCATACCAGCTTCGTAAACTCTGTTTGCTACAACCGGGATGGATCGCGGCTGGCCTCGGGTTCAGCTGACAAAACACTTCGCATCTGGGACCCGTCAACAGGAATGCCTCTGAAAGTCCTGTGGGGACAGTACTCTGGCATACTGGAGGTAGCTTACGGCGGTCGCCTCAACCAACTTGCTTCCTGCGGCACCTGGTGCGTCAAGACCTGGGACGACACGTCCAGTGACCAGCATTCCATCGCGGCCGGAGACCATCAGCAGCTTGCATCGACATTGATCGTCAATAAGTCTTCACAGCTGATCACCAGCGACAAGTATGGCGCGATCAATCGCTACGACCTGACAACTGGCAGGCGATTGGACCGGATCGCTTCCCCCAGCGCCCAGCCCTTGGCGATTTGTCCCGTCAGAGAGGCGAATCAGGGAACGGCACTGATCTGGGGCGATCTTGACGGCAATTTTTTTCGCTACGATTTACCAACGAGGCAACGCGAGCCGTTGTTTCGATTGCCGAATCCAATCGTGTCCGTAGAGCAATCGGGAGACAGCTATTTCGCAGCGACTGACGACAAGGTGTATCGATGGTCAACTGGCGGCGAGCAGGCTTTGTGGTTTAGCAATGATCAGGATTCAGGCCCCATCAGGAACATGATTGCCAGCCCTTGTGGACGGTGGTTGGCAATCGCAGATTCTCATCGGATCCTGGTGTTGCGACTGGAAACGGGGAAGGTGCATTGTCGCTTTGAAAGGGAAAGTCACTTTCCCCTGAGAAACGACTTGTGTTTTTCCCCAGATGGCCAATGGCTCGCCTTCCCTGCGCCAACTAATCAGGTTCACATCTGGTCGATTTCCGACCGATCCTTTGTCCACGCGATTCTGGGGCACTCGCAACCCGTTGAAAGTATCGCCTTTACGCCCGATGGTCGCCGCTTGGCCACCAGCTCGCGCGAAGGCAAGATTAAAATCTGGGATACCCATTACTTTGAGCCGTTGCTGACGTTGCAGGAATTCAGCGGATACGCGCGAACCATCCAGTTTTCTGCTGACGGCTTGTCTTTGGTAGCCGGACTATACGATGGATCCTGCAGAGTATGGCAGGCGATGGAATATGACCAGCGCCCCAAATCGATGTTGTCAGAGAGCGATGATGAGTGAGACGACCCGCCCCAGCTTGCTGGTTCGAATCGGAAACTTTGAGGATCAACAGGCCTGGACGGAGTTTTTTGAGCTCTATTCTCCTTTGCTTTACAACTACGCTTTGCAACGAGGTTTGTCTCATGAGGATGCCGAAGACATCCGGGCGTCATGTTATGAATCAATTGTCAATCACATTCGCTCTTTCCAGTACTCGTCTGACAAATCGGGGTTTCGTGCCTGGTTAAGGACGATGGTCAATCGCCGCGTCATCGATCTCAAACGCAAGAAAAAACCAGAATTTGCCAATAGCCAGGAATTGAAAAACCTGGTTGATCCGAACATCGCGGCGGATCAATTGTGGGAACAGAATTGGCGTTCGCATCACTTGCGCTACTGTGTGGCTCTGGTCGGCAAACGTGTTCAACGGCGTTCCTTTGAGGCATTCAAACTGCTGACAGAAGAACAACTTTCTCCTCAGCAAGTTGCGACACACTTGGATATGTCGCTCAACCAGGTGCACAAAATCAAATCCAGGTTTCTAAAACTGGTGCGTAAAGAGATGGACCAGTTCGAATTCACCGATTAGCACGGCAAAAACCGGTGTTCTTCAACCAAACAAGGCCTCCAGAGCTTTTTTTTCTTTTTTCGCGTCAGACTTCAGAGCGGTCGCCGTAAGCATGTTGAGGACTGAACTCGTCTTGATTTCAACCTGACCACAACCACTCCGCTTGCAAATGAACCACCTACCTGCTCGATTCGCTCGCCGACGCGCCAACTTGATCTTCGGACTGGCGACTGCCTGTCTCCTTCTTAACCTGAGCCACTCAACAGCCTGTGCTCAATTACGCACCTGGATCGGTCCTGGCGGAGGAGATTGGCGCGATGGGATTAACTGGTCGGGAGGCAATGAGCCAGATACTTCAGGTGAGTCGGCGTTGCTCGGCGGAACCAGCACTTACACCGTGCGGTTCGACCTGGGTACGACCACCATTGGCGGTCTAAGCATCGACAACTCGAACGCAGAGCTTTTGATCAAACCCAACGCTCAAAATACATCGTTGGTGGTTGAAAATGGATTCACCAATCAAGGTACGATCTCGATCAATAGCGACTCAACTCTGGATGCCGCCCTGTCCATTAACTCGGGCGGATTAACGAACGTCGGCGTGCTGAATTTTGGCGGCGCATCAGGCAGTTCGGCAACCCTGCGACGCCTCAATGCTGACTTGACCAATCAAGGGACGGTCAATGTGACTCGTGACGCAGAGTTGTCTAAGGTCAATGGAACCTATACCAACCTGGGCTCGTTCCAGATCGCCGATACAGCACTACTTGATTTCGGGAGCTCAACCGGCGTGTTTAATCAAGACGGTGGGACATTGAACAACCAGGGTCAATTTGTTTTTTCCAGCGACACCTTCAACTTCAATGGAGGTAGCTTGAGTGGCAATGCCATTTTGCTGAACAACTCAACGCTCAACATCGGCAACGGCAGTACCGGAGCCGGCACGTTCGATTTGACGTCGACCAGCAGTTTCAGTGGCGATCTGGCAGCCAGTCAGACCCTGAATATCGTCGAAACGACTCAAAACACATCGGTGACTTCCACGAGCGGATTCAGCAACTTTGGCACGATCAACTTGTCCAGTGACTCGACCCTCGACGTCGGATTTTCCAGCGACGGAGTCGTCACCAACCATGGCCAGATCAATTTTGGTGGTCAATCAGCGTCCGTTGCCACGATTCGACGCTGGTCCGCGGACTTGATCAATCAGGGGACCGTCAACGTCGATCAGGACAGCCGCTTTGAGAAAAGCGGCGGCGTTTATCAAAACGAAAGCACTTTCAATATCGTCGCCGGAAAGCAGCTGGGGTTCGGAAGTTCCACAGCGACCTTCGAACAAAACGCGGGGGCAGTCAACAACGCTGGCGAGTTCAACTTGATTTCCGACACGCTCAACTTCAACGGAGGACAGTTCACAGGTAACGCTGTTTCACTGCAGTCCTCGACGCTGAACATCGGAGCGGGTAACAACGGCTCCGGGCACTTTAGATTTACTGGTTCGAGCTTTCTCAATGGCGACATCGGCTCCAACCAGGTTTTGAACATCGTCGACGGTCCCTCGAACTCGAACCTGACGACCACCGGCGACCTGGACAATGCGGGCAACATCAACTTGAGCAGCGACTCCACCTTAAACGTTCAATTCACTGGCGACGGAGTGCTGACAAACACCGGCACAATCACCTTCGCCGGCAGTTCAGCCTCAACGGCGACGCTTCGGAATTGGAGTGCGAACCTGATCAACCATCATGAACTCAAGGTTCTCGAAGACGCGCACTTCACAAAAGCCAACGGGGACTACGCGAACCACGGTTTTGTCAGCATTGCAATCGGCAAGCAACTCGACTTTCAGTCGACCACGGGGACATTTCATCAAAATGCTGGCAGCGTTGCCAATCAGGGGCGATTCGTATTCAACGGAGACACTCTGAATTTCAACGGTGGAGATTTTAACGGCAACGCAATCGAGCTGATTTCCTCAACACTCAACATCGGTAGCGGTAGCCTGGGAACTGGCACATTTACAATTACCGGCAGCAGCGAATTGACTGGGGACATTGCAGCCTCCCAAACACTGAATGTTGTCGATGGATCATCCAATACGACGTTATCCATCACTGGCCCGACTACGAATCGGGGAACGATCAACCTGAACAGCGATTCTGCTCTCGATGTGACCTTGGCCAGCGACAGCGTGCTGACGAACGAAGGCCTGATTGCGGTCGGTGGCACATCAACTTCAATTTCTACATTCCGAAACATCAGTGCCGAGCTATTGAACCTGGGAACGATTGATATCGTCGCTCAGGGAATCCATACCGAACTGGGAATTGCCGGAGCCAATCACATTAGCAATGGAACAATCATCAGTCGGCACACGGACTCGATCGTAACCGTCTTGGGCGACGAATTCACCAACCAACAAGACGGCCGACTGGAAGGCGTGGGCGAATTCGATTTTACGGAAACCGGAATGATCAACCTGGGAACGATCGCTCCAGGGCTGAGCCCAGGTGAACTGGTTCTCGACGGTGACATTCAGTTTGGATCGACCGCCCAGCTGGAGATTGAACTGGGAGGATTGAATCCCGGTTTGGATTTCGATGTGTTGACGGCGTTGGATAGCTTGGCACTCGACGGCAGTCTGGAAGTATCTTTCTTGTCGGGTTTTGAAGAATCGGTTGAACAATCTGACGTGTTCGAAGTTGCCAACGCCGGATCATTAACCGGCACATTCGCTGGCCTCGTTGAAGGCGCGACGCTGTTGACCGCCGACGGCAAGGGGACTTTTACCATTAGCTACCTGAACGATCGCGTAACGCTGTCCAATTTCACGCTCGTTGCGGTTCCTGAGCCCACGGGGCTGGTGTTTCTTTCTGGAACGGCGTTGTTGAGTTTGCTACCGCGAAGAAGGGATTCCCGAACGGCATCGAGTTAGCCATCGGGATCGTCGAGCAACGCCTGGAGTCGTTCTGCCAGAACGGGATCCAAAACTTCCAGCCAGCTAGCATCGATCAAATCCTTTCGACGGTTGCTAACCAGTTTCATATTCAACAGCGAACGCAATTCAACGATTTGTTTACCATCGATGTCCCGAGCTGCCGGTGGAAACATAGCGAGATCCTGGCGCCCGACGGGGACAAGCGATCTCTTCGTCAACCGAGACGAGCTGGCTCAGCGCATGAAAAAACGGATCCAGCTGGACCCGTTTCAGACGGTAAAAACCGTAGTACCGGTGAGAGGACTTGAACCTCCACTCCCAAAGGGAACTTGATTTTGAATCAAGCGCGTCTGCCAATTCCGCCACACCGGCTCGGTCAAGGGTAACAGTATAGGCAATCCGACAGGATCTCGACAAGGGCCTGTTTCCTGACAAATCGCAGGCGTTTTTTTGGCGGCCCCACCGCCTCATACCTGCATTTGATCGATCGCGTACAACATGTCAATGTTCTTGATCGGCGCGTCGCTGTGCCGCAGCATATTCAGCAATTGGGCTCGGTGGTGAACCCCGTGATTGAGATTCTGAATCATTGACTCGGTCTGAGTGTATTGCAGGTCGGGACCGCCAAAGCTGAACTTGACCAAGGCTTGACCATCCGTTTCGGCCAAGCCTGACAAAAACTGATCGCGACGATCAGCCAGTTGCTGCCAACTCTCACGAAACCCACTGATCGAATCAATCCCGCTGGGCTGACCAAAATGGTTGGAGCCCGTGATCATGGTATCAATAAACCACCGATCGACATCATGCAAATGTTGCAACGTGCCTAGAATCGAACCGGCCGGGCCGATGCCAAAATCCTGCCCTAGCTGAGTGTCGTCCAGGTCGGAGGCAAACGAGAGAATTTGCTGATTCGCCCAGACGTGATATTCACACCAGCGAGCAATCAACCTCGCATCCCAACGAACCGCATCGCCCTGAATCGCCCCGACGGGCATGTCATGGTTCGCCAACATTTCGGTAGCGGCCGGCGATTGCGGAGTCGAACCGACCTCGGTGCGGTAAAAGATGTAGTCCACCCCCATCGGCAGCTTTCGATCAAACTGCTTCAAAAACCACAGCGCCTGCGCTCGGTGGTGCGTCCCGTGAAAGGCAATATGCAACAGCAAATCTGCGATGCAATGGTCGAATGGATGCTGACCACTGTCCTGGTACTTGGCCCGTAACTCCCACGCCCGCCCCCGCACACGCTCGATCAGCTCACAACGTAGTTGGGCGATATCGCAAAGCTGGTCCTTCAACTGTTCGACGGAGATACCTTGAGGGTCTTTGGGAAACTCCCGCCAAGGTTTTTCCTCCAGTCGCTCCATCCAGATCTGATCGGCCGCGAGCACGTGGTACCAGGTTGCTCGTAACGACCCCATTCCCATTTCGTGAGCTTGATCCAGTCGATCGTCATCAAGTCCCTGGCAGAGCGATAACACTTTCCCGTTGGCCCAGTCATTGTAAGCGTATAGATCGTCAATCAGTTCAATCATGGTTTTCGCAAGTTGTCTCGCAGGAAGGGAAAAATCTACCACCAGCGTTGCCCATTGAAATGGCTACGCCTGGACACCCAATTCGTCAACATGAACCAGTGCCGAAAACTTGACGCCCACTTCGGCAAAGATACCCTCTGAATCAGTACCCCGATCGACAATGGTCACCAGTCGATCCACGGTCAACCCAAAATTGCGGGCGTGCTCAATCGCTTTCAGAGAGCTACCGCCGGTGGTGATGACGTCTTCGACCATTAAAGCCCGTTGTCCCGATTCGACCGGGCCTTCGACCTGCCTGCCAGTTCCATGTCCTTTGGCTTCCTTGCGAACGATGAATCCTTTGAGCGGTTTCTGCTGTTGCCAGGCCACCGTAATGACGGCTGCCGTAATCGGGTCCGCTCCGATCGCCATCCCGCCAACCGCGTCGGGGAGATCATCTCCAATCTGATCCAAAACACCTCGCGCGATTACGTTGGCCCCTTCGCTGTCGAGCGTAAGTTTGCGACAATCGAGGTAGTACGACGCTTTTTTTCCCGAAGCAAGTGTAAAATCTCCGAACTTCAAAGCGTCGCGCTTGATCAGTTCTATCAGTCGGTCTCGGTCAAACACGCTTGCCTCCAGCCATTCCAATCGGATTTCTCAAGTGGGCTTCATCTGAACGGAACTGGCTTCGATCGTCAATGAGTCCGAATCCGAACCGCCTTTGGATGATTATTAAGCATGAAATCTCAACCCCAACGGGCACCGAGTGCCATCGTCCTGGTGATTGACCAGCTGGGCGCCAATCAATTGAGCACCTATGGCAATACGGTTTATCAAACCGACTCACTGAACGAATTGGCTAGTCACAGCCTGATGTTTGAGCACGCGGCCGTGGCCACGATCGATCCCGCCCAGACGTATCGACAATGGTTTGCCAAGCGCTGGACGGACCAGCTGGTCGAAGCCGGTATCAGTTCTGCATTTCTGTCGGACGACCCCCAGATGCTGGCACACCCTGCCACCGAATGGTTTGACCAAGCGGTGCCGTTAACGTATTCGAAATCCGAATCGCTAGCCACCGATCCAGATGAAACGGAATTGGCTGAGATTTTTGCTCAGCTGGTCCAATGGGTCGAAACGTGTCCGGAACGCTCGTTGACCTGGGTCCACTTGCGCGGATTGGGCGGTACCTGGGACGCGCCCTACGTCTGGCGAGAACGATTGGCAGCCGAAGATGATCCCGACCCGCCGCGACTCCTGGCGGCACCGCAAGCATCGTTCGACCAAACTCAGGACGATCCTGATCTGTTGCTGGGCGTGCAGCAAGCCGTGGCGGCGCAAGTCCGTCTGCTGGACCATTTCCTGGGCGCCTTGTTTTACCTGTTGCAATCCGACCAGCACGCCAACACGATGATTTGCCTGACATCGACTCGGGGTTACCCGGTCGGGGAGCACGGTTGGATCGGCCCGACGGCACAATCCGCCGGCTGGAACGAATCCAACCACGTTCCCTGCCTGCTGCAAATTCCCCCTGCGGCCAGCCCCGTAGCCAAACAGTCGGCAATGGTTCGCTGCCAGCAACTGCTTCCGCTGTCGATGTTGACGACGCCATTGTCGGCTCATTTGCTCAACGACCCTGCATCACTTGATCGCTGGATCAAGCCATTAATCTTTGAATCACCCGATTCGGAATCGGAAATGGTCGTGATGCAAGACGGGCCGCGGAGATCGATCCAAACGCATCGGTGGAAACTGATTCACGATCAGCAGGAGGGGGCGACCTGGTTGTATGCCAAGCCGGATGATCTGTGGGAAGTGAATGACGTCAGTCGCCGCTGTCCCGATGTCGTCGAGCAATTGACCAAGTTGTTGGATGAGCGATTGAATGAGCCTGAGGTTGTTGACGGTTGTTGATCCGCGTTGGGAACCACGAGTCGTTTTCCGATCGTCCAGCTGAACTGGTTGGCGCTCTGGTTGAATTGTCGCTTGACTCGTTGTCTGCAAAACGCATCTTTTTGATCATGTTAATCTTGTCTATCCTGTCCCTTTCTCGGCCCCTTTCTCAGCATGGACAGCGTACGCAAGATTAGCCCAGAAGTTTGACAGGATGTTCAGGATCAACAAGATTGACGAGATGCTCCCAGATAGTCGATCCTTGAGACGATGAATCGGGTGAACGAAAAACTTTCGCGGAGAGGCTGGCACTTTATGTCCAGCCGATTGGGCGCTAGCCCCGGACGAAAGCCAGTTGACGCGTAAACTTCGGAATGTCGGTGGCTAGCTAGTTCCAAAACCGCTGGATGTTGTCGCCTTTCGATACAAAAACTTTCGCAGAGCGAACCTGGCTCAGCTGACCAGTCCCTTGGTGACCATCATGAAGACGTCTTCCAGGTTCGGATCCTTGCGTCCAAAGTTGATCACTTCCACCTGATTGTCGACCAACGATTTCAGCAGCGACGATGGGTTAGTATCGGGATCACCGAACTCAATCATCACTTTGTGACCGTCAACCTGGATGTCACGCACATCGGGATGACTGCGAATAATGGATAGCGCTTTTTCGTGGTTCTCACCGAACCTGGCTTCGATGACCTGGTTACCACGGATCTGCCGATAGACTTCATCGATCGGCCCGTGCATCAACAACTTGCCGCGCTCGATAATTCCAATGGATGTGCAACAATCGGCCAACTCGGTCAGGATGTGACTGGAAATCAGAATCGTTTTGCCCATCCGTCGCAACTCTTTGAGCAACTCTTTGACCTCAACGCGTGCCCGCGGGTCCAGTCCCGATGCCGGTTCATCTAAAATCAGTACCGGTGGATCGTGCACCAGTGTCTTGGCCAAACACAACCGCTGTTTCATCCCGCGCGACAAACCATTGACAAAATCGTCTCGTTTGTAGGTCAGGTCAAGTAATTCCAGCACGTCACGAATTACCTGCTTGCGCTTATTGCGGCCAATCTTGTAGGCCACTGCAAAGAAATCGAGGAATTCCCAGACCTTCATTCCATCGTACACACCAAACGCATCGGGCATGTATCCAACGCTGCGTCGAACCTCCATCGGTTCCTGGGAGACGCTGTAGCCATTGACGGTACCATCGCCACGTGAGGCGCGCAGCAAGGTCGTCAAAAAACGAATGCTGGTACTCTTACCCGCGCCGTTGGGTCCGATGAAGCCGAACATTTCGCCTTCGTTGATTTTCAAATCCAGGCATTCGACGGCGGTGAATTCGCCGTAGTCTTTGCCAAAGCCGTTAAGTTCTATCATCGATGGTTCGTTCGTTGATACTAGTTGCCGTCTTCGCCAGAGTCCGGATCTTCATCAGTCGATTCGCTGTTGAATAACTCCATTTCGCGATCAAAATCGACATTAGATTCGACGCCCAGATCGCCGGGCGCGTTGATGTCCTGGTTGATCGTGGGCAGTTCCGGTCGAGTCAAATGCACCACGATCAAGGTCTGGCGATCCGACTGGGTCGCCTCGGGAAGAATCTGATTGCTGCCCAGGTCGAGATCCGTTGTGCCATACAACCGGAACGAATTGACTGCCAATGGGAGTGATTGATCAACGGTATCCAGCAAACGCCCCAAGGTGACTCGAGACGTTGGATTGAGTTCCTGGTAAGCGTCGACGAATTGCTTGCCGGAAATCGCAGACATGTCGGTTTTTTGCTGGATAAAAAACGTCAGGTAATCATTCCAGTGTTGCTCGACTTCCGAAATTTCCCGTAGCTGCTCCACATCGACCAACCCTTGAATACCGATTCCAAAAGCCTCCCGCCAGATCGAAACGGCGTCGCGGTAGGTGTTTGCAAAAACGGGCTGTCGGACGAACCGCCGCCACAATTCATCGTTGGGCATCAGCTCGATTTCCTGCGCTGAGTCAGCGGGTAGGTTTTCCAGTAACGCCATGTAGCGCGATGCCACGCCGTTGACTTCCAGATTGCCAATGACTGCAACATGCTGCAGGTCCAGCTGGCTACGATTCGTTACCCGGCACCGCATTCCATCCAGCCGTTGGAACTGAATGGCCCCACCGACATCCAGCATTTGCTCGGTATGCAGCAGTTCGGTCGTATTGGATTCAATCTGTAAACCTTCGAGCAGATTGCGATTCGTTCGCGTCAGCTGAATCTCGGAAATATTTTGCTGGGAACTGACATCGGGAAAATCCTTGGGAGGGAAGGGCAATGACTGGGCCGATGGATCCTGCATTTCGACTCGATAGTCGGTCGATAGCGAAGTATAAAGCGCGGCGTAATCGGTCAGATGTCCGCGATGGTAATCGGGTTGGATTTCCAGGACGCCAATGTGGATGTTACTGCGGCTAAACCCAAGGTCCAGCGAAGCCATCCGGATCACCACCACGGCGCCGATGATCGAAATAATTGGTGCCGCCACCCAGGCGTATTCCACCTTTCCCAGCAATCGAAAAATTGCCCAGTTGATGGGCACCAGCACGATCAGGTATCCAATCAACAACTTCAACACCAATGAACCCGACGGCGGTGCGATCCCGGCGGCATCCAACAACGTCGCCCGCGCCGCCCGGGAGACGCCTTTGAAATCGTTCCAGGCGGCAACGCCGGATTCCGCCTGAGCCGTAAAACCACTGGTCCGCCAATGGTCGGAATCATCAATGGAAATCGACCGCTGCGGCGGACGCTCCGTGGCCTCGTCATTGTTCGAATCTTCGGAATCAGCCAGTGCCGGAGGCAGTCGTAAGTCACGCGAAAGGTAACGCAACGTTGAGTGCAAGCGAGGATCGAAAAAATCCTCTCGATCAGCAAATGCGGTACCCACATCGCCGAACTCACCAGTCACCTGGAACCGTCGGCGTGGACGACGCAGCAGGACATTGTTCAAGAAGCTGTCAAAGCTTCGCCAGCTCCGTACCGCTGGCGCTTTCAACGAAAATGCCGTGGCCACGATTCGGCCTCGACCGAGCATCCGTTCGATCACCAATCCGCCAGACCCGACAACCTCGCTGGCTGTTTCGTGAGGAAGAAACTCGACACCCAACAGCGGAGACTGGTCGTTAAGCAACAGGTCCCGTCGCTTGACAGCATTCTTTTCCGGCAACGAAAAAGTTTGATTGAACTCCTGCAGGTCCTCCGCCGTCAAGTTCTGGGCCGGACCAGACTGAGCCGGCAGGTAAGGAGCCAGAAAACTGGACTCCAGCCGCTCCAGGCAGTCGGGACCGCTGAGAATCAGCTGGCCGCCGAAGTGTAGCCAGTCGACCAATCCCTGTTGCTGATCCTGGTCGAGCAGGTCGGGATCGAGATCGTCCCAGAGCAGGTAGGCCGTCGTCGTCCAGTTAAGCGAATGCCTGGGCAAGGGCACGGGCATGCCGGACACAGTTGGAATCAGGAAATAGTTGATCGTAGGTGCTCTTTCCGACGAATCAATTCCCGAAAAATCATTCTCGTCAGGAATCGGCGGAACAATCGTCGGGGCGATCGACAAGAAGTTGTACGCGTCAGGATTGGACCCCAACAACACCAGATGGTGTTGGTAGCCATCCATCCGATGGGGAATCGATGAGTTGATCAACAACGGAAATCCCCGGCCGCGACTCAGACTGCATTGAAGCTGCTGGCTGGAAATTTTTCGATCGCGAGGTGGAAAGAACGCCGACGTTTCGAATGTTTTCCATTCACCTTTGGGCAACGAAACGGGCCGAAAGAAATCGGCTGAAAAATCAGTCCCGGGGACGGCGATCGGACCAAAGCTACTGATTGGCCTGGCTTCGAGGAGCCCCTGGAAATCAAAATTGTTGGCAATCGCCTGGAACCGAATGTCTTGCCAATGACCCACTTTGACGCCATGGCGTTTGCGTCCTATATCCAGCATCTTGGCAATCGCTTTGGCGACTTCATCGTCCTTGATGCGACTGTTGGCGCGCTTGATCTTGAGGGGATCATTCATGATCGACGGCATCGCCATCGGCTGAACCGATTCAAAATCCTCTTTCGGTTTTTGCTTCTTCGCTTCCTCCCGTTCCCGCTGAGACTGTTCGTCGTCCCCTTTCCGGAAGCAGCCTCCGCAACCAGTAATCGAAACCAAACTCAACACCAACAGCCCGACGCACAACTGACGCAACCAGGGGCACTGGGCGATGGCAGGGGGAAGGGGAATCCAGTTCATAGAAGTTTCACGACAAGCAGAAAGTTGGCGAAGCGATCGAATCAGCCCGACATAGTTTAGCGTTCCGATTGCAGCTTTGCCGCTTTCAGCGTGTTTTCCAGCAACATCGTTACCGTCAGCGGCCCGACACCTCCGGGAACAGGAGTCAAATATCCGGCAATTTCGGCTGCGGCATCAAAGTCAACATCCCCCACCAACCCGTCGTCGGTACGATTGATCCCCACATCAACGACGACGGCTCCCGGCTTGATCATTTCGGCGGTGACAAATTTGGGTTGCCCAATCGCAGCGATCAGAATGTCCGCTTGCTTGGCAACGGAGGGCAAATCCGAAGTGCGACTATGGCAAACCGTGACGGTGGCATTCGCCGTTTCGGGACCCAGCCCACAGTCCTTGCCGACCAACATCATCGCCATTGGTTTGCCAACGATATCGCTGCGACCGATCACGCAAACTGACTTGCCCTGGGTTGAAATACCATACCGCTTCAACATCTGCACGATTCCGTGCGGGGTGCAGGGGAGAAATTGATGGCGCCCCTGGGAGATCAAGCCAACGTTGTGAGGATGAAACGCATCCACGTCCTTGATTGGATCAATTGCGTCGAGTACTTTCCGCGCGTCAATCTGCGCTGGCAATGGTAACTGGACCAGGATCCCGTTGACTGCCGATTCGTTGTTCAGTTCGTCAACAACCTTCAACAAATCGGCCGTCGACTGGTCCGCTGGCAGCCGAATCAATCGACTGGCGATCCCTGCCCGACCACACGCCCGTTCTTTGTTACGGACGTAAACCTGACTGGCGGGATCATCACCGACCAGGACGGCAGCCAACGTAGGTTGAGGTTGGCCGGAATCGACAAACTCCTGGACGCGCTGCTTCGTTTCTGCCTGGATCTGTTTTGAAATCGCTTTGCCATCAAGCAATGTAGCGGGCATGCGTTGGCTCCTGAAAGGAAACTGGAATCATGACCGTTGATGGTAGCGTAAATCCGTTCGCAGGTGGTTTGAGTGGCGCCAAATTTAACCACCTAACCAATTCGCTGAACCGATTCGCGAATCACAAGCGATCCGGTTAGCTCCGGAGGCTGATAATCGCGGTGCTCCAGTGCCGCCAAGACCTGTCGAGCGGCGGCATTACCCATTTCCATCGCCGGTTGGGCAATGGTTGTCAGCGGCGGCGTCATGAAGGCAGAACTGGGCTGGTCGTCGAAGCCGACAATGGAAACGTCTTCCGGCACCCGGATTCCGCGGCGGTACAATGCCAAACGAATTCCTTGCGCCATTTCGTCGTTGGCCGCAAAAATGGCAGTGAAGGTTTCATTGCGAGTCAGCAGCCCCTCCAAGGCCAAGACACCGGACCGACTGCTGAAATCGCCATCGACAATCAAACCCGGGCGGACGCTCAAGCCCGCATCGATCAATGCCCGCCTATATCCAGTCAATCGGTCTCGAGAATCCGGATGATCACTCAGTCCGGTAACATGGGCGATCCGCTGGTGCCCCGATTCAATCAGATACGTAACTGCCTGGTGGGCAGCTGCGACATTGTCAATATAGATACAGTGGCCTTTCCAATTGGCAATGTTGCGGGCTACGGCCACGCGGGGCAGGTCACCGCACAACTCATCCAGTTCACCACCGGAAAGCGTTCCGCCGACCATGATCAACCCGTCCACGTTACGATCAATCAAGGTTCGAATGACCGCACGTTCGGTATCCTTTTTCCACTGACCATCGGCAAAAATCGGTGAGTAACTCGATCCAGCCATCGCCCGGATCACGCCTTGCGTAACCGAATCGTAGAACGGGCTACCGATATTCTGAGTCACAACGCCCAGGGTCAATGAACTGCCACCAGCGAGGCTTCGAGCGACCAGGTTAGGCTTGTAATCGAGCCGCTGCATGGCCTTCAGGACAGCCTGCTTCTTTTTCTCATTAACGGGAGCGTTCCGATTCAGGACGCGTGAAACCGTACTCTTGGAAACCTGAGCCAGTTCGGCAATCTCCTTGATCGTGACTTTGGTTTTGGACATCGCTGTTGGTTGCGTCGAGTAACGATTCGTAGGTAAAGCCTGGTGGAAAGGCAGTGGCCGAGACAAGCAATTGGCAGGTCGGCGTCAGCGGCAATTGCCATTTATGAAACCGCTCCCAAGTCTAGTATCTTACTGCCGGTAAGTTAACGAGTCTTTTCAAAATCGAGTGGGATTCAGGGGTAAATCAGGCGGCAAACTCAAGACCGCTTGAAAAAACGAGGCCTTGGCCGCGCGTCCGACACCTGCGCGGATTGTGATCACGGGAAATCCGGCCCCGCGCCGTCAAGCCAGCAATGCAGCCCACCAAAGGTGCCCGAACTACCCTTAAATCGTCCACAACACTGCCGCCACCCCATTAACTGATGAAACCGGTTTCAAAAATACCACCTAAACTCTTGACTAACGGGGCTGATTGGTCGATAATTCGAGAGTTGATGAAACCGGTCCCAAGCCAAGCCGTGAACCGGGCTCCCCGAGCATTTTTTTTGAGGAAATTCCAATGAAACGTCGCCAACCCTTGTCGCACCGCGGATTCACGCTGGTTGAACTCCTGGTCGTCATCGCCATTATCGGGATCTTGATCGGAATGCTGCTGCCAGCGGTTCAGTCGGTTCGCGAAGCTGCCCGACGAACGACCTGCATGAATAATCTCCGACAATTGGGACTAGCAGCACACAACTATGAATCTTCTTACATGCATTTCCCCACTGCTGGTGGTCAAAGCAATGCGTTCTGGGACACTGGCGAAGAACTGACTCCCCAGCACGGCTACGAAAACCTGGGTTGGGTTTACCAATTGCTGCCATTCATGGAACAGAGCAACCTGTACAACCAGCGTTCATCGTTGGGTTATCTGGGCGGCAACAATCCGTTGGTCGAAACTTCGATCGAAACATTGGTCTGCCCGACCCGCGGTCCCCGGTTTATCAATATGGGAAGCTACCCGTTGGCTGTCGCAGATTATGCCGGCGTCACCGGAAGCTGGAATGAACCGGACTGGAATGGGTTTGCCTGGGAGCACTGGGTTGGCCCGCGAGAAAATGAAGTCCAGGCCGCCTGGACTGGCATCATCGCCAAAGGCGGTCACTACGATGCCGCTGCCGACCGCGTCTACGGCATGCCCAGAATCCGATTCGGTTCCCTCACCGACGGTTCTTCCAATACGATCATGTTGATGGAAAAGGCCGCCAACGCACGCAACTTCGGCATGGCAAACCTGACCGACGGTGTCTGGATGTGGTGGGAAATCTGGGGCCAGTTTACCGGTGCTGACTGGGGCACGATGCGAATGATTGCACCTCAAAATGCAATGGACGGAACCACTGGAGCCAACCCTCAGGTCGGGTTGTTGGGTGACACCCAAAATCGTCCCGGCTGGATGTTCATGTCATCGACCATTACCCAGGAAGTCGGTTTCGGTTCGGCTCACCCCGGCACCACAATGGCCGTGTTCGGTGACGGATCGACGCATTCGATTCAGAACAACATCGACATCTACGTTCTGCAAGCCGCTGGCGAACGGGCCGACGGAATGGTCGCCAACGTTCTGGAATAATTGTCGGCGCATTGACAAGCCTGTCGAACCGTATTTGATCCAATTGCGAGAGCCCAATGATTCGCCTCCTGAAGAACAGCTACCCTGGGTGGCTGGCTGCGGTAGTCCTGTGCCTGGTGGCCGGTTGTGGTCGCGGCAGCATCGATGATTCGATTGCCGCGGTCAACGAAACCAATCTGCAACGTTTATCCAACTTGTACGTGCGGTACCAGACCCAACACCAATGGCAAGGTCCTCCGTCGGAAGAAGTGTTTCGCCAGTACATCACTGACCAGGCCCCCAACACCCTCGAACGAATGGGGATTGATTCTGGCTCAGTGGCAGACCTGTTTGTGTCGCAAGTCGACAACCAGCCGTTTCAAATTCGCTATGGCATTCCCGGCAACGCGCGGGGCACCAATGACGCGATCGTGTTTGAAGTGGAAGGTAGAAACGGCGTTCGTCGTGTGGGATACACGTCAATGAAGGTCGAAGACGTCGAGGATCAACAACGGTACGACGGCTTGCTTGATGGTTCGATCAAAGAACCGCTCAGCGGCCCGGCAAATTCGCCAGCCAATTGAGCATCGCGGCTGGAACTGCGTCCGCCCTTCCCACTAGATTGCCCTGGTTCCATCCGAACAGCGAAACGAGTCCGCGATGAGCGATAAGCCAAACCCAGATGAGTCGATCAAGCCGATCACGTTGGAGGAAACCGAGACCGTTTCGATAGGGGAGAAGATTGGTTATGGGCTCGGTGATACCGCTTCCAACCTGTACTGGAAACTGTTCGAGTTCTTTCAGCTGATTTTTTATACCGATGTGTTTGGGATATCGGCAGCCTCAGCGGCGACGATGTTTTTCGTCACCAAACTCTGGGATGCGATTAATGACCCGCTGGTCGGGTTTTTATCCGATCGAACCAAAACCGCGTGGGGCCGATTTCGTCCCTACCTGCTGTGGATGGCGGTTCCGTTTGCGGTGACGGGGGTCCTTACGTTCTATACGCCCGACTTTTCTCCGCGGGGGAAACTGATTTATGCGTACGTGACGTACACGCTCGTGTTCATGGCCTACACCGCCATCAACATCCCGTACGGAGCACTGCTGGGTGTGATTTCATCCAACAGCCTGGAACGAACCAGCGTGTCGACGTACCGATTTGTCCTCGCCTTTCTGGGTGGATTGATCGTGCAGAAGTGCACCGAACCTCTGGTCGATTTTTTCGGTCGCCGATTTGGTGAGACTCGTATCGACATGGTCAATGGAGTCGCTCAAACGGTCGTTGACAAGCAAACGGGATTTGTCTGGACGGTTGGTTGTTACGCGATCCTGGCCTGCGTGCTATTCCTGATCACGTTTCTGACGACCAAGGAGCGAGTCCAACCACAGCAAACGGAAAACACACAATTTCGAGTCGACTTGAAAGACCTGTTTTCCAATCGTGCCTGGTTGATCCTGCTGGCTGTCGGATTGTTTCAAATCCTGGCCGACTGGACGCGGGGCGCTGCAATTGCCTACTACTTCAAATACTACGTAGGACAGCAATTTGGCGACTTCCTGGTCACGGCCACCATCGCCGGAATTCTGGGGATGCTGCTGACCAAGCACATGACCGCCTGGCTGGGCAAGAAGACACTGCTGATCTTGATGAACCTGGCCAAGGCGATATTGACCGTCGCGTTCTTCTGGCTCGATTCCGATCAGGTAACGTTGATGTACGTTTTGAATGCGACTGCTGCATTTATCAGCGGTCCCATTCCGATTTTGCTATGGGCCATGTACGCCGACGCCGCCGACTATTCCGAGTGGAAGAATAACCGTCGCGCTACGGGCCTGGTGTTTTCGGCAGCCACTTTTTCTCAAAAACTCGGCGGCGCACTGGGAGCGGCGGTACCGGGATGGACGCTGGCCTGGTTTTCATTTCAACCTCCGATCAACGGTATCGACCAACCGCAATCAGCCGAAACCATTACCGGCATCATCTTGATGATGAGTTGGATTCCAGGCGTATTTTTGTGTTTTGCTGTGCTGGCGATTTGCTTTTACAACCTCAACGAATCAATGGTCAAGGAAATTGAGACTTCGTTGTTGACCAGAAAACGGACGATCGGACCGACAACGACTTAGGAGCCTGAAACTGAATATGAACAATCAATTCCTGGCAACGCAACGGCACCCGCATTTCGATCTCCGGCATGGTACTCCCACGCCTGTGACGGAAGCAAGCCAGCTGTCCTTCGTTTCGATCGACGGACTACCGTATTGCCGCATTTCCGATGTGCATGCGTTGGATCCTTTCTTCATGTCCCTGGTTTCGGCTGGCAACCAATGGATGTTTGTTGCCAGCAATGGTGCCTTGACCGCGGGTCGCCAGGACCCCGATCAAGCCCTGTTTCCGTACTACTCAGCCGACAAGATCCTGGACTTGAGCAGCAGCATTGGCCCGCTGACGATGGTTCAGATTCAGGACGGGCATCGCCTGTTCAACTGGTCGCCATTTGAGTCGAAGTCTCCGTTTGTCATCTCTCGTCAGGTTTACAAGAGCGTCAGTGGTTCTTCCATCATTTTCGAGGAAACCAACCACACGCTGGAGTTGAAGTTCAGGTATGGCTGGCAGACAGGTCACCAGGCAGGGTTCATCCGTCGCTGCGTGCTGACCAATCTCGGTCAACCGAGACACATTCGATTGCTGGACGGCTTGCAAAATCTGGTCCCCAGCGATTTGTCGGCTGATTTTCAGAACCGATTCAGCGTTCTGGCCGATGCCTACAAGCGAAACGAACTGCGCGTTGAATCGTCCCTGGCACTGTATTATTTGAACTCGATCCCGACCGATCGAGCCGAACCTGCCGAAGGGCTGCGCACCACCGTGGCCTGGCGACTGGGATTGGAGGATGCCACGCTGCTGTTGTCCAACCAACAAGTCGAAGATTTTCGCACCGGAAACTCCGTGATCCAGGAGTTTGAAACTCGAGGGCGACGAGGCAGCTACCTGACGGTTTCTGAATTTGAATTGGACGACGAACGAGCTTGGACATTGGTTGCCGATGTGGGCTACGATGCCACCGATGTCGCTCAGCTGGAACAACGAATCGGTTCGGTCGATGTCGCAACGTGGCTGCAGTCGGATATCGACGAAAACGAATTTCGCTTGCAACAAATGGTGGCCGCAGCCGATGGCATGCAGTGTGGTTCCGACCTGCCAAGCGTGTACCGACATCGCTCCAATGTGACCTTCAACATCATGCGTGGCGGTGTACCGGTCGACAACGATCAATTACCTGTTGATGATTTGCTCAATCACCTGAAACAGGTAAACCGGCGTGTCTATTCGAAATTCGAAGCCGACATTCGCGCCATGGCCCCTGGCATTCGTCTGCGATCGCTCAACACCTGGGCAGGTCAACAAGACGATCCGGATTTACTCAGGATCATCCGCGAGTACATGCCATTATGTTTCAGCCGAAGACACGGAGACCCAACTCGGCCGTGGAATCGATTTTCAATTCAGACTCGTGATCGCGCAGGGCGAGCGACACTGGATTACCAGGGAAACTGGCGCGACCTGTTTCAGAACTGGGAAGCGTTGGGGTTTTCTTTCCCCCAGCTATTCCCGTCGATGCTGACTCGGTTTGTGAATGCTTCGACGCTGGATGGGCACAATCCCTACCGCGTTTCCAAGACTGGCGTTGACTGGGAACAACCTGAGCCCGGCTCGGCCTGGTCGAACTTCGGCTACTGGGGGGATCATCAGATTATTTACCAGTTGAAACTGATGGAACACGCCCGTCGGTTTACTCCCGAAGTTCTTGATTCGATGCTGACCGAGCGAACATTCACGTTTGCCAACGTTCCTTATCGCATTGCCGATTATGAAACCATGCTGACGGACGTTCGCAACACGATTGAGTTTGATCATGCCGAACAGGGTGAGATTGAACAACGGGTCGAAAAGTTGGGAACCGATGGCCAGTTGTGCAGGCGTGGCGACCATCCGATTCGAGTCTCCCTGCTGGAAAAACTGCTCCTTTCTGGAATGGTGAAGTTCACCAACTTGATCCCGCAGGCAGGCCTGTGGTTGAACACTCAGCGTCCGGAATGGAATGACGCCAACAACGCATTGGTGGGAATTGGCTCGTCGGTCGTGACGGCATGTTACCTGCGGAGATTTTTTGACTTCCTTGCCTCCTGGCTTGACTCGCAGTCGGGGTCATTTGAAATCGCTCTGGAGCTGGCCAAGTTATTGGACGGCGCGTACGAAGTCGCCCAGGATTCACGACTGGATGCCGCGATGGACGACCACGTTCGCCGGCAATTTGTCGACCGACTGCAAGGCCTGGCGACGCAGTACCGCCGGGCGGTGTACTCGCACGGCCTGTCAGAGTCGACTCGCACCTATTGCTGTGAAACCCTGCTAACCATGCTTCGCAGGTTTGTCGCGGTGCTGGATGTGACTATCCAACACAATCGTCGCGACGATGGATTGTTTCATTCGTATAACCTCGTCACGTTCCAGCCCGGCACCATACAGATTTCACCGTTGGAGGAAATGCTGGAAGGACAGGTCGCCGTGTTGAGTTCCGGATTGCTCGATGGTGAACAGGCTTGCGACGTTGTCGGTGCATTGGAGTCGAGCAACTTGTACCGGGAAGACCAACACAGTTTTCTGTTGTACCCGGACCGTCAACTGCCCCGATTCATGGACAAGAACCGGGTTCCCGCAGCGGTAGTCCAACAGAATCCCCTGCTGCAGAAACTCGCAGCTGAGCCTGCCGCGTCTGTGTTCCGACAAGATGTCAACGGAGCATACCGGTTTGCCGGCCAGCTCGCCAACGCGGGTGACCTGCAATCGGAACTGGATCGCCTCAGCCAACGAGACTCCGACTGGGAAGCGTTGATTTCAGAACACGCTCAACACGTCGTGGAGCTGTATGCGTCGACCTTTGGCCACGATCGATTTACGGGACGTTCGGGGGCATTTTTTGCTTACGAAGGGCTGGGCAGTATTTACTGGCACATGGTTTCCAAGCTGTCGCTTGCGGTCCAGGAGAATATCTTGTGGGCCGAATCGAAATCCGACAACTTGTCAGCCAGCCGGTTGACCACGGCGTATCGAAAAATTCAGGCCGGCTTGGGCGTCCATAAATCTCCTGCCGTCCATGGTGCATTTCCTACCGATCCCTATTCGCACACGCCGCAAGCCGGCGGAGCTCGACAACCCGGAATGACCGGTCAGGTCAAAGAGGACATCCTGACCAGATTGACCGAACTTGGTATTCGAATCATGGATGGCCAGCTTGAAATCAATCCCGGCCTGTTTCAATCCTGCGAGCGATTGGAATCACCAACAGAGTTCGAGTTCATTGGATTAGATGGTGGTCAGCATCGGTTGCCGCTGGAGCCAGGACAATTTGCATTTACCTTTTGCCAGGTCCCGATTGTGTTGCAAGCGGGACCGAGCGATTTGCTAACGGTTCACCGAAACACTGGTCAGGAACAGATTGACGGCTCGCGACTGTCCGTCTCGGATTCCCAATCGATCTTCGCTCGTGACGGGAAAATCCACCACCTGCATTTCCAGTCGCCCCAGTTTCCATCAGAGTGACCCAGTCGCTGTCGCCAACTGTCCAACGAATCTTGCTCCCCAGGAAGACCCCTCATGCGATTTCCGTCAAACACCAAGGCCCCGGGCCACTACGTGATTTCAGGGCTGATGGCGCTGCTGATCGTCTCAACTGTCGGCGCGATTTGGAACAAGGTCGCAGCCCAGGTGGTACCGGTCAAACTGCAGCAAGTCGATGACAAGTGGCAATTGATCCGGAAAGACCAGCCTTACCGCGTGCGTGGTGCCGGAGGTCTAGGCGACCTGGAAACACTCGCCGCGGCCGGTGGCAATTCAAACCGAACCTGGGGAGTCGACGACCAGACGATCCGCCGATTGGACGAGGCCCATCGCCACGGGATCACGGTTGCCGTGGGATTGTGGCTGGAACACGAACGACATGGATTTGACTACTCCGACGAAGCAGCCGTCGCGCAACAGAAACAGCGCACACTGGAGGCCGTCCGAAAATTGAAACACCATCCGGCCGTACTGGTTTGGGGCGTCGGCAATGAAATGGAAGGCGACGGGAAAAATCCGCTGATCTGGAAACACATAGAAGATCTTTGCCAGGCAATCAAACAGGAAGACCCCGACCACCCAACGATGACGGTCATCGCCGAGATCGGCCAGGACAAAGTTACCAGCATCCAGCAGCATTGCCCCAGCGTGGACATCGTCGGTATCAATTCCTACGGCGGTATCGAGAGCTTGCCCCAACGCTATCATCGGCAGGGGGGCAGCAAACCGTACCTGGTAACCGAATTTGGGCCGATCGGTACCTGGGAAGTTTCCGCCAACTCGATTGGAGCCATTGAGGAACCGACCAGCACCCAGAAAGCTGACATGTATCGTCGAGCAGCGACAGGTCTGGGCAACGATCCGATGTGCCTGGGGAGTTACGCGTTCCTGTGGGGACACAAACAGGAAGGTACTCCGACCTGGTTTGGGATGCTGCTTCCCGACGGAAAGAAACTGGCGGCGGTGGATGCGATGTCGACCATCTGGACGGGAAGCCCGCCATCCAACCGGTGCCCTCAAATCAATAAACTTGAACTGGTTGGCAAGCCCACGGTAAAGGGGGACCAACTGCTGGAAATCAAACTCGACGCTGTCGATCCCGAAAATAAAACGCTGCAAACCAACTGGGTCGTTCTAAGGGATGCTCAACAGTACGTCACCGGCGGTGACAAACAGGAGACACCTCCCGATTTTTCGTCGGCGATCAAACGATCGGGGCCTTCGGGGGCCACGATCAAAGCGCCGACACTCAGCGGAATCTACCGAGCGTACGCGTATGTTGATGATGGGGTAGGCGCTGCTGTTGCCAACGTGGCCTTTCGAGTCGAAGGGAAGCCATTGGAAGACCCGGGAAAGAAAGTTACCTTGCCATTGGCGATTGATGGTGAACAGGAAATGCAACGAGCGATTCCGTTTTCACCCTCGGGATGGATGGGCAATACCGATGCACTCAAAGTCGAATACTCCAGGCAGAATCCCCACCAAGGCGATAGCTGCCTGAAATGTGAATACAACTCAACGTCTGGTTGGGGGGGCGTCGTCTGGCAACACCCGGAAAATGATTGGGGAGACCGACCGGGAGGCGTTGATTTAAGCGGCGCCAAACAACTCTCATTCTGGGTCCGCGGCGAACGCAATGACCAGAAAGTCAAATTTGGATTTGGTTTGATCGGTCGCAACAAGCCGTATTTTGATACCGGCAAAAAGGAGATGGAAGTTCAGCTTGAAACGCAGTGGAAACAAGTCGTCATTGATGTGGAAAACATGGATTTGAGACGCATCAAAACGGCGTTCTTCTGGTCAGCCGCCGCAGATGGGAAACCGCTGACGTTCTACCTCGACGGGATTGAATTCAAGTAGACGACCAACAACCCTCGCTGCCAGCCAGCGAAACCGCTTAAAGCGCGACAGAGGCCCCTTAACTAAGCTGATCGAGCCTTTACAAGCCAGAAAACCAAGAAACCGCTCCCAAAAATAACATGATTTCGATTGACAATCGTTGGCCTTGGATCGAGAATACACGCCAACGTGAAACCGGTTTCAAGACTGCTTGGATTGGTGAATCCGGCCATGAACAAACTCACTGCGTTGGTTAACGATGACGCGGTTTTTCATTTCAACTTTTTTGCTTGATGACCCTGGAGAAGCAACATGAAGATTCGAAGTATTTCCGCCGCCTTGGTAGCCATGACCGCAGGCTGCTTGATCACCTTTTCCTCTGCTCGCGCAGATGTCACGGTAACCGTTGATTCCGGTCAAGCCTGGGAAGGTTTCATGAACGTGTTTGAAATTGACCGTAGCGGCGCTACACCGGCGGCCGGTGGTTTTGTGTTTGGAAGTGGCTGGGGGTTGCCCGATTTGACCGCCGACTTTTCCGGAGCTGAGCTCATTCTGGGGCCCAACTCAATCGACGATCCAGCCGAATTCTGGTATGTCGGTGGTGGAGCACCGGGTGCACTTGGCAACAAGTGGATGGATGCAAACACTTTAGTCAATACCACCGATGCGTTTGGAGGCATGAACGTAACCTTCGAAGGCACGGTGCTGTCTAACACGTTGACCGACGCCCACACCGCTACGGCGTTCATTCGAGACTTCGCGCCTGACTTTTCCAGCTTCAACGAAGTCACGGCTGCACTGACTCCTGGCGATTTCTCGATCACGCTGGCTACCGATCCGGGTGCCGGACGCCATGTCCAGTACGGATTCAATTTTCAAGGCGAAAATGTCTGGGTCACCGACCGCGATCCGTTTGGAACCGTCGTCATCGCAGCCGTTCCAGAACCCGCTTCCGCATCCGTCCTGCTGTTGGCCGGTTTGGGACTGGTCGCGCGGCGACGCCGCTAACTGGATTCCGCTCCCATGGTGGAACTTGTCTCGTGCTCAGCGCAGCGGTACTCGTGCTCGCACTCGTAATCGATTACGAGCTGACATTATTTGTCCAGCCGATTGGGCGCTAGCCCCGGACGAAAACCAGTTGACACGTAAGCGAAGGTAAATACAAGCCCGAAGCGCAAGAGTGCAAGCGAGTGGATTCCCAGGCAGCCAATTCGGCTGCCTTTTTTTGTGCGAACTGACTAATACCTGCCGGTTCAACGACGGCAGCCACGCCACTGACCGCTGACAGGAAACAGCCCACTGGCAGACTCAGTAGACTAAACTGGGAGTCGTTTCCCATAGGACTCAGCAGGAATTGAGGGCTGCCATGACGGAGGGACAATCAGCGACTTCAACCGATTCCGATCGATTGCAGCAGGTGATCGACGTAATTCTGGATCAACTCAGGCAGGGCCAACCACCGGCGGTTGAGTCGTTAATGGAAGCCCATCCTGAGCTGGCTAGCGAAATTCGCGAAGTCGTTTCCACATTGGCCGTTGTCGAATTCCTCAAACCCAACGCCCAGGACGTTGACGCGACGGCATCGGACCAGTCCCCCCTGGACGAATCGCCTCCGCCAGAGATCCCCGATTACCAGGTCGTTCGGGAAGTCGACCGCGGTGGGATGGGCATCGTCTACGATGCAATTCAAACCCGATTAAATCGACGGGTGGCGTTGAAAGTCCTGCCGCGCGGATTCCTGGACAACGAAAAAATGCGGCAACGGTTTGAAATTGAAACCCGAGCTGCAGCTCGTCTGCAACATCCGCGGATCGTCCCCGTTTTTGATGCCGGCACCCATGACGGGATCAATTACTATGCCATGCAATTCGTGGAAGGATTGAATCTGAAGTCGGTGATAACGAGCGTTTCCGGCTTGAAGTCTCAAACGTCAACGCCAACTCACCAGGAGCCAAGCTCGGTCAAGTCACTGGTGTTGATTGGTGCCCTGGTCGCAACACAGAATTTTGCCGACACCGTGACTCGAGTCGACCTCGGCCAACTGGAACGCTCCAACTCAAATCCAGTTGACGGCCCGTCGCCATCGCAGGGCCTGATTCCTGAGCGCCTGCAACGTCCCGGTCAGAGTGGTCTGTTGCTGAAAAACTACTTTCGAAATGTTTCGCGGTTGTTGCAAGAGGTTGCTGAGGCCTTGGCCTTTGCCCACGAGCAAGGCGTCGTTCACCGTGACGTGAAGCCTTCCAACATTATCCTCGATTATCGGGGACGGCCGTGGTTGACCGACTTCGGACTGGCTAAAACCGATGATGATGACGTGACTCGGACCGGGGATGTCGTGGGCACATTGCGTTACCTGGCACCGGAGCGAATTCGCGGCGTCAGCAGTATCAGCAGCGACATCTACGCCTTGGGCGCGACGTTGTACGAGCTGATCACATTGCGTCCGATGGTCCGCGCCAGCGATCCCAGTCAAGCACTGAATGAGATTCTGACGCGAGCACCGATTCCGCCACGCCGCCTGGATCCTCAGATTCCAGTCGACCTCGAAACCATCATCCTGAAAGCCGTTGCCAAGGACAGCGCCGAGCGATACCTGTCAGCCGCGGAATTCGCCGACGACCTGCAGCGGTTTTGCGAAGGTCGCCCCGTTCTCGCTCGTCCGGTCTCGCCCGTCACGCGGGGCTGGCGCTGGTCCAAACGGAACCCGCTGTTGGCCGGTAGCTTCGCTGCACTGCTGCTGTTGATGTTGGCCACGACAGTGGGATCCATTGTTGCCGCCATTCAATTTCGAGAGCTGGCGGAACGTGAAGCAGAGAGCAGAAGGGCCGCTGAGGTCGCCGAAGCCGCGACCTCGGAAGCCTTGGCCAACGAACAGCAGGCCCGCCAACAGGAAACGCAACAACGGAAATTCGCTCAAGCGATCAATGATTTTGTGATTGACGACTTTTTGGCACTGACGTCGATCGAAGGCCAGTTTCGTTTTGACCATGAAGGAATCCCGCTGGGACAAAATGCAAACATCCAGGATCTGCTCAACCGCGCCGCCTCGAAGCTGAAATCTCGAGACGATCTTGATCCGCGTAGCAGGGCCGAGCTGAACTGGATCGACGGCGTCATTTATCGAGACTCTGTCAATCTGGAACAATCGATCGAATTTTTGCGGGAAGCCGTTCGGCTGTTCGAACAATCGACCGGCCCCCAATCAGTCGACTTTTTTAACGCGCAGAACAGTCTGGCGGCGGCCTTAAGTGCTAACGGTGAGTATCGCGAGTCCGAACAATTGCTGACCAACGTCTGGGAGCATGCGGTCCAGGCCCACGGCCCCGATGACATCGATGCGTTGTTGGCGAAGTTTCGACTCGACCTGGGCCGCGCTGCCGTCGGAGACATGGAAACATCGATCCCAGCCATGCGAGAAGCGGCTGAGAAAATCGAACAGCTGCTCGAACCGGCCCACAACGAAACGCTGTATGCCTGGGGCAATCTGGCCACCGCCTTGCGGTGCGCCGGCCAACCGGTCGAAGCCGATCAGATTTGCCAACGAGCGCTCGATCTCGCTGAACAGGTTAAAGGACCAACTCATCCCGATACGATTGACCTGTTGATGCGGCAAGTCGACATCAAGACGACGCTGGAGGACCACAAGCTGGCACTGGAATTGGCTCAAGAACTGCAGCGGCGAATGGTCGAGCTGTATGGTAATGACAATCCATTCACGATCGGTGCCGGGGTCACGGTGGGAACCTGTTTTCGCAAGCTGGGCCAACCGGATCAAGCGATCGCTACGATTTCGGAGCATCGTCAGGACTTTGAACGCAGGTTGGGAAAGCTTCATCCAGCCGTCGCCGTCGCGACACGGGAATTGGCCAATGCTTATAAGGATCAAGGCGACTTTGAAACGGCGCTTGAATTGATGGAGCAAGCGATCGCTACCATGTCGAAAGTCTTTTCTCATTCGCAACCGGAAAGACTTCGGGCAAGATTGGACCGCGTCAATCTGTTGGTCGAATTGGATCGGACGGACGAATCAATCGATGAAGCCCAGGAACTGTTGAAGTTGATGACTGCCAATTGGGGCCCGCGACACCCCGATGTGATCACCTGCCTGAATCATCTGGGAAATGCCTATGCCGATCAAACCGACCTGGATCAGGCGGAAATTTACCTGACCCGCGCACTGGAGGCCATTGATCGAAACGTGTTTCCAGAGTATTTCGCTACGACCTCCAATAACCTGGCGCGGGTTCATCTTGACCGTCAGGACCCGCAGCCCGCGATCGACTTGTTGGTCGCGGCAACCGAAGCCATTGAAAATACGTTGCCACCAGACCACCGCACTCGTGTCGTCTGTCAATCAACACTGGCGGCTGCGTACCAGCAAAATGGAAACCTGCAACCAGCACTGGATATCTGGAAAAAGTCACTGGCAACGCTTGAAAAAACGGTCGGGACCAACCATCCAGATTACCTGGAAGCGCAAAACAATCTTGCCTTTGGTTACATGAAAACGGGCGAATTTGAGCTGGCCATCCCGATGCTCCAAGCGGCGTTGGCCAAGGTGGAAGCGACGGATCAACCGCCGTCCATCCGCTTTCTGCTGTTAAACAATTTGTCGGCCGCGCTACGTGAAACGGGGCAAGTCGACCAGGGGATCGCTTACCTCGAACAGGCAACCAGGCTATCGGAACAGCATTTTGGCCCCACGCACCCGCAGACCTTGTTTTACTTGCGCAACCTGGGCGTCGCGTACTACAACCAGGAACAGTTTGAACAAGCAATTGTCACGTTTACGACCGCGCGCGATGCCAGTCAAAAACGATTCGGTTCGGACCATCCTCAAACGCTGCGTTTGGCGGGGAATCTCGGCATCAATTTGCTGGCGGCCGGTCGGATCGAAGAAACCATTGAAACGCTGACTCCCGTCGAGAAAGCCGCCGCCAATGAACCAAGACTGAGTTTCGTTCGCCTGTCGTTATTCAAAGCAATGATTCAGAAGAAAGAATCTGACGTGGCGATGGCAGTCGGCCGGCGGCTGGTGACGCAATACGAGAATTCGGATCTGGAGCCCAAGTCATTGGCAGAGAAGCTGGACAACGTTGCCACCTTGGCGGCGGAAGTTGATGGCTGGGAACTGGCGGCACAGTGTTTGGCGAAAGCAACACCACTGTACCAAACCGCCGGCGAAACAGAATTGATGCAGGCCTGTCAAAAAAGACTTGCCGAAATTCAAGCTGCCCATCCGGAAGTGGTTCAGTAGCCTGGGCAGTTGGTTTCGGCAAGTCGGGCATGCCCGATGAGAAGTGCATGCCTGGAACCGGATCGATCGCAACTCTATTTCCCCGGGCGCGGAGGGCGGGGAGGAAGATTGGAGTTGCCGGTTTTGGTCGTGTCGCCGCCCGCTTGACCGCCACCAGTCTGCTGGCGGTAGGCTGTCACGAGCTGATTCAGATCAACCGCCTGATTGGCGGCGTCACCGATGTAGACTTCGGCGAGTAGGTCTCCGTCGCGGTCACGAACCCGCCACAGTTGCAATGGATATGCCGCTTGCCGATGCTGCCGGCCCTGGGGCAGGTTGGGGGCGTAAACCAGTTCGGAACCATCGGCATCGACCCAGGTCACATCGACAGGTTGTTGAGTCGTATTTTGGAACACGACTTCGACCATCGGCGACGCCTGTTCGGCCAGCAGTTTCAAGTCTACATATTGCTCAGGATCTGCGTCGGCGACGTAGTCGCCCAACACCTTGGTTCCCTGGTAGATCCGCCATTGCTGGCCGGGCAACGCCGGTTGGGAATACTCCATCCCGGCGGCCAACGATTCGTTGTAAGGAATCTCTTCCGCTTCGGCGTCGATCCAAACGACTGAAACCGGAGCCTGGGTCGTGTTTTGAAAAACCAGTTTAACTTCGGATTGCCAGGCCAACAGATTCGCAATGTCGACTTCCTGTCTGGCGGTTGCGGCAGCGTCGTAGTCGGCGATTGCCGTTCCGTTTTGCTTGATCCGCCACAACTGATTGGCATAGGCAGGCTGTTCCTGTTCAAAACCGGCGGCCAACTGATTGATATAGAGTTGCTCGGTTTGAGTCCCGGTCTCTGTTTCCCGCACCCAGTAAACATCGACAGGCTGTTCGGTCGTGTTCTGGAATACCAGGTTGACGGGGGTGTCGATCGAGTCCTGAGCGCTGCTATCAACAGGCGACCAGGCGATCAATCCGAAGGCGATCAACATCGCTGGAAGGTGTCTATTTTTCATCGAATGGGCTTTCATCTTGAGATCGTGATGGAACGTTAAACGGATTCTGACGAAGGCTATTGCAAGGCAGAATCAACGCTGTCGTATTGATTGTTGTTGGGGTTGGTACGCTGCTGAAATCCCCGGCCGACTCCACCCCAGGGAGGCAACGTCTGGGCGGTCGCTACTTCAGCCTGGCCCGGGCCATCGGCACGTCTGGGTGGCAATACACCGTGACCCCGCCGCAGGCCGGGAGCCACATTGTTGACTGGTTGAGCCTGGACCTGGACTGGTTGAGGTGGCGGCGTGTGGTTGATTGGGACTGCGTTTTGCCGAGCGGGCGGATTCAAGGTCGGCCCATTACGACCTGCCAAGCGCCGGTTCTGGACGGCTGGATTCTGCCGACCATTGAAAATCGGCCGACCGGCATTGGCGGGCGCTCGATTAGGCGGCTGGTTGTTGGCCGGAGGTCGTCGAGCAGCGGCGTTCCGAGCCGGCCCCATGCCAACCACTTGCGGTTGGAGTGGGCGTCGATTCCCCTGTCCACCTGCCGGCGGTAGCTGGTTGTTGCGGGGAGGCCGCGCGCCAGCCGGTGGAGTCAGTTGAGCGGCACGCTGCCGCTGGGCCGCCGACGGGTCGACGCGGTTTCCCTGAGGTGCCTGCCTAACCCGTCCGGCATCAGCAGCATTCGGACTGCGATTGCTGGTACTCGTACGAGATGAAGAGATTCGATTCGGCGAAGCGTTGGTTCTGGCCGGTTGTGCGGTGGGTCGATTGCGACGAAACGTACGGGCAATTTTTTTACCCATTCGCTTGATCGCTTTAAACTGCCCACAAGCGGGTTCGGGGGTCGCAACAGCCCCAAACAGGAATATCAACAACAGCATTAGCGCTGGCAGACATCGACCTGGGGGACGATCAAAAAGGTGCATCGTTACTCCTCTAGAAAACAGGAAATGATTCGAGAATGAAAATCCAGCTGGTCAAAAACACATTCCGCACACTACTCGTAAGGCGCCTTGGGCATTTCAGGCTGATTGTCGTAGTCGATGTTGACCATGCGAACGGTGATCGCGATCTCCAGTTTTCCGGCGGTATCGTGCTGGGGATAAAACTTGAATGTCTTGGTGCCATTCTGTTCCTTGGCAACTTCATCCAGACTGATCAGCTGATACGATGTTCCGCGCTGACCAGTCAACCGAAATCGATCGCGCCCCGAATGATCCAGGTCATCGATCAAACAGTCGACATAGACAAACTCGTTGGCGTAGTCGTAGTCCCAGGTACGAATGGTTTTTCCACCAACCTGCCTGCTAACCAATCTTGGAAATACGCCGAACGAGTACTTCTGAAAGGGGATACTGTCGGTACCCACCAACGACTGATCGTTGTCAAGCGAATAGTCATCATCGTCGCTGATTGAGACCGCATCCGTCCCGTTACTGAACAGCCAGTCAGGGTCTCGACCTTCCTGATAGTCAGCAGACCCCAGCCGCAGTCGGCCGCACAAATCTGGAGCATGGTCACTGACGTTCAACGCGTCATCGGCTTGAGTGCATTTGATGTAATCCAGCGACGCGACAAACATCTTCGGCTCCTGAGAATAGTCACCGACTCGCGTGCCGCGCTCCTGCAGATAGCGATCGAGCATCTGGTACGACTTGGAACGAATCATGTCGATCTTGGCCACGTCGGCTTCGGTCAGCTTGCGTGAATACTTGTTGGTATCGATCAACTCGGGACGAAGAATCTCGCTGATCGGCCGCAAGTCGACTTTGATCGGAGCGAAATCGCGGGCTTCTCCTTTGTCCCACATTTCGACGAATCCAGAACCGCCGGAGGATAGAAACTGCGTGTTCTCTTGACTGGTTTCCAGCTTGGAAGCTTCCATCTGTCCCACCGAGTAGCTGCCATTGGCGCCACCGCCAACGCCCTTGTAGGCCCCTTCCCCCTCACCGCTGACTTCGAGTGATTTCTCAAAACTGTTCATCACTGAACGCGCTTCAAGGAACGACTCCTCAATCGTTCGTCCGCCGTACAATGCGCTAAGTGCATAGTGAGTGCCATAATTCTCGAACAGATCGTAGAAATCGGCTGGCCCGTCAAACTTACGGTGGGAACTGAGTAGATACTCGACAAAAGGAGGATCCAGTTTGATGTTGCGTTTATCAATGGTCAGCCAGAAGGCGGCAGCCCATTTGGTTTTGATCCGTGCCACCCGCCGCTCAGAAGTCACCTTGCGCCGTTTTTCGCTGTACTTGGATTGCAATCCCAGGGCTGCGCCTGACTTTTGCGGATTACCGGCCTGGCCTTTGACGCCAACACTCAGGCTCATCGTTTTCTGGAGTTCTTTTTCAGAGAAAAACAGACTTGTACTGCCTTTCATCCGAGCCAGGTTGACCGATTTGAAAAAGAAGCACTGCGGAACACGATAGTCGCCCTCAAGGTAGTAACTGTTTGGTGCGTTGGGATCGATGGGGGCAAAGATCTTTTTGTATTCGGCATCATCTCGTTGGCCGTGGACTTGCAAGTCGAAGGGATCCATTTTCAAAACGTTGTAGCCGGTCAGTGAATGCACTTCCTTGGCTAGCAAACTGCCAACAAAACCTTCTCCCAGACTACCGCTCATGCTGGAACGTGACGAAGGATTAGTTGGTTGTTCTACCCGCAACCAACCCGCGTATGATCGACTGGGAATGACCTTGAATGCCGGGGCCAGATTGGCGTCTTTCCCCCAGGGGACTGGATCGAGCGGCAGCATGGCCCGACGTTGCCGCTGATCGGCAAATGCTTGCTGTCCGTAGCATCCAACAAATCCAAACTGGTTTTTACCCAGATAGCCGTCGTTGGTGGAATCCGTTATTCGCGACTCCAACAATAGCCAGCAGTTTTGAAACGCGAGCCCCGCCTCCTCGGTGACCCAGGTTGTTTTGTCGTTGAATCGATATCCCGTCAGTGGTGGCACCAGCTGCCACGTCGCCTTCAACAAGGCAGATGGCTCCACCTGGCCAAAGTCAATTTTTCCGGCGGCCGTTTTTTTCAGCGACACCAGTTTCAGCATCGCAAAATCTCCACCGGAGTCGATGCCCATGAATTGTCCTGGTGAGGATTTCAGCTCCAGTGCCCAGCCATCAACCAGATCGTTGACGACGTGATGGGCGATCCACTGGTAGCGAGAATTTTGATCAATCGCCTGCAGGCGAAAATGCGGCTTGGCTCGGCCATGACCTTGCGAAGCATACTGCAGCTTGGATTTGTCTCCGTGACGGTACTGAAAAATCAACTCACGGCCGTCGACCATGCGTTCGGCCAGGTGGTTCCCCATGTGAATGATGTGTCGCTGCTGCGGCTCATCACCGACGATGTACTCATCGATCACTTTGGGCCCCTGGGGCATCTTCCACTTGAAGACGAAATGGTTGCCTGGGTAGGCGGGCAGAGTCTCTGTTCCGCCTTTGGCAACTTCCGACCACTCTTCTTCACCCGCGCCATTTTTCAGATATACCGTCACGGGCGGCAGTTGAGCGGATCCATAATTGAGGTTGACCAGTTCTACGTTGACCAACGCCGCTGCGCCGGGTTCTGATTCATCAACGTCGGGTTCAGGAATCAGGCGAACCAGTTTGCCGCTGATGTTATAGAAGTAGTTACCCCAGTTTTCAGTTCCCACCCGCCGCATTTTCAGAGAGTTTTCACCCAGCTGATATTCGTAGGCGCCGTGATAGCTGTCCTGAACCACGAACGGCAATTCATTTCCCACCGAAACCTGTTGCAGGGGACGTTTGCGAACCTGACCGTCCGCTCCGACGACCCACCACCGAGTTGGCGTAACACGCACAAACCTGGAATTGTCGGTCAGCTGGAACTCCCAATCGGGAAGCTGCCCGAAACAGTCTCCTTCAGTGGCGGTCAACGCTAGTGTTAATCCAATCAGCAGGCCGAAGCTTTTTATAACTTGATAGTTTAATTTCATTGCAGTGAACTCCATTGTGCCGATGCATTGTTGTCAGCGGTGGTCAACACGACTTCCCAAATCTGCCCATCGGTAAACTCCAGCACCAGGTAGGTTTTGGGTTGTGCCAGGGCTTGTCCACCTGCGTGCAATACTTCAGCAAGTTGCTTGGGTTGGCCGGCTGCATTGATCAACGCGACCGCCGCGGTGGCAGCAATCTGGACTTCACGTTGATGAATATCGCGGGGAACGATTCCCCCTGGGACAGCGGCTGCATTGACCCAGTTTGGTCGCCGATAGTTTGCTGGTTGATCGTGATCGTGTCGTCGACCACGCGCGACCTCGGAATAGAGTTGTGTGGCTTGAAATGAACGACCGCGGATCCCTGGCCGGATCGTCACGTCCATGAAAATTGACTCACCGCGATTCCGATCCTCAAACTCCATCACGGCGTGTTCGATCTTCAATCGATATTCATTAGGTGCTGGATTTTGCCAGGACAGATAGTGGACTTGTTTGAGGCGAAGATTACGGCTGTCGCGTGACGCGATCTGCTGCGCCACCCAATTGAGATTTGATTGATTCGGATCTGGCTTTTCCTGCATGACCGTACGCTGGTGATAGCCAGGTCGCTGGTCGACCGGCATCCGCTCGTTACGTTCCCAATCGGTCAACCAGAATGGCTTGGTATATCGGTAGCGGCCCGCACGGCCCATTCCGGCTGCGGTTTCACCGCCGGCCTGACCGGAGTCGTGGTGATGGTGACCGTGGTCAATCTGTCGTTCAACCTGGACCATTTTGTAGTGGCCGGGCGTCCAATTACCTTGCGAATCCCATTGCCCCGGTACCCAGACTTGCTGAGTTTCATAGACCACCGTCGGTTGATCTTGAATGAAAGTCGGTCTGGACGGGATTACGATCTGCTGACCAGGCAGGGGTGGCCCCCAGGTGGCGGGATCACCTCCCACCGGTTGCACGGTTTGCGCCGACAGTTGCGTGGCGGTGGCCAGACTGAACAGCAAGATCGCTGCTCGCCATGGAAGCGGCGGAGCGAAGCGTAAAATTCTCATCGGAAGTCTCCTTTAGGAGCAAAAGACGGCGGCTGGCGCCCGAGTTGGGGGCCAGACGCATGACAGGTTTTGGCTACTTTGTCTCTACCTCCCGATCCGCGAGCATTGTCCACAGCAGATGGCAAACTTTTTTTGGAGAATTCCTGGCGCCGTTGAAATTTGCCTGTCCCAGCGAGTCAAATTAGACTTGGGGAGTTCGGTGGTTGATCGACGGATCATTGCCGCCGGGACCTGCCTTTCGCGAGACGCACCCGCCATGCTTTCCCAGGACCATCGACAATTGCTGGATGCTGCTTTTCATCAGCATCGCGACAAGCTACGACGCTGCGTTGAATTGCGGATGGACCACCGGGTTCGGGGGCGACTCGATCCGTCCGATGTGCTGCAGGAAGCGTTCATTGACCTGCTGGCCAAGTACCCACGCTATCAATCCGATCCCCAAATTCCGCTGTACGTATGGATGCGATTGGTGACGATGGAGCGATTGCTGAAGCTGCATCGCCGACATTTGCAAACTGAAAAACGGCAGGCCAACCGGGAGGTTCCGTTGCAGGCAAATCTGAATCAGGAGGCCACCTCGGTCCAGCTGGCCGCTCAGTTGATGGCGCAATTGACATCGCAAGGCCAACGTGCCATTCGCAAGGAAACCCAGGCACAGTTGCTGCAGGTTCTGGAAGGACTGGATCCAGTGGATCGGGAAGTGATCTTCCTGCGAAATTTTGAGGAGCTGTCCAACCAGGAAACGGCCGCAACGCTGCAACTGTCGAAAACCGCAGCCAGCAACCGATACATCCGCGCCCTCAAGCGGTTGCGCGAAGCGTTAAAAAACCAGCCGCTGCTGTCCGGAATTTGGGGTGGTTCGCAAGCAGGATGATGGCTGTTTGGGCGAACGACGAGGGTAGCTTGGGCCAGCGACCCGAGTCGGTAAGGCTTCAATCAACCTAGAGTCGACCATTGCCATTACGGTCGGATCGGCCAAGCGGCGCGCTCAAAATCGTTCACTGGTCAGATGCATGCCCCGACTGCCAACGCCCAGATCGTCTGTTGCGAGTCTTTCTGACTCACGGTTAGGACAGAATGAGCGAAAACCCGTCCCCCCGATCAGACAAGTTACTGCCTCCAGAACGAGGTACCATCTTGGTAACCGGTGCCACCGGTTACGTCGGAGGCCGGCTGGTTCCAGCCCTGCTGGAAGAGGGCTATCGGCTGCGATGCCTGGCGCGTGAGCCCAAAAAATTGGACGCACGAGATTGGCGGAATCATCCTCGTGTCGAAATCGTGCAAGGCGATTTGCAGGATGCTGAACACTTGCCCGATTTGATGCAAGGATGCCAATCTGCCTACTACCTGGTTCATTCCATGGTCGCGGCAGGGGACGACTATGCCAACGTCGACCAGCAACTCGCCACCAGTTTTTCGCAAGCCGCTGCCGAGGCCTCTGTCGAGCGGATCATCTATCTTGGCGGGTTGGGCGAGATGGGAACCGGCCTGAGTAAACACCTGCGATCACGTCGTGAAGTCGAACAGGCGTTGGAGGCTCACGGCATTCCGGTGACAACGCTTCGCGCGGCGATGATCATCGGTTCAGGATCGGCGTCGATGGAAATCCTGAGGTACCTGGTTGAACGCTTACCAGTGATGCTGACACCACGGTGGGTGGAAACCGAATGCCAACCAGTTGCCATCGACGACGTACTTTACTGGTTGGTCGAATGTCTGAATGTTCCCGAAACGGCCGGCCGTGACCTCGAAATCGGCGGGCCAGATGTGCTCTCGTATCGGGAACTGATGACGATCATGGCGGAGGAGTTGGGTTTAAGCAAACGGTTGATCATCGGCGTCCCGGTCCTGACGCCTCGGCTGAGCTCGGCCTGGCTAAGCCTGATTACACCGGTCTCCTATCGCATCGCCCGGCCGCTGGCTGAAGGGTTGCGAAATCGAGTCGTTGTCAATGATCATTCGGTCAGTCGCTTGATGCCGCACGAGGCGCTCACGGCTCGTCAAGCAATCCGCAAATCGATTGCCGCCACCCTGGCCGGTGACATTTCGACTCGCTGGACCGCAGCTGGTCCCATTCCGGGTGACCCTGATTGGTCTGGCGGCAAAGTTTTTATTGACCGCCGCGACATTGAAATCGATGCCGATCCATTGACGGTCTTCAATGCGGTTTGCCGAGTCGGTGGGGGGCATGGTTGGTATGCTGCGGATATTCTCTGGCGGATCCGGGGCTGGATGGATCAGATCGTCGGAGGCCCCGGCCTGCGACGCGGTCGACGTCATCCAGAGAATGTTGAGTTTGGTGAAGCACTGGATTTCTGGCGAGTTGTTGGACTCGAACGCGGTCGCCTGCTGCATCTGCGAGCCGAAATGAAGTTGCCCGGAATCGCGATGTTGGAATTTGAAATTCAGCCCCGCGATGCCGGGCAACACTGTACGCTGGAAATGACCGCTCGATTTCGACCTCGAGGGCTGCTGGGATTGATGTATTGGTACAGCGTGCTGCCACTACACCATATCGTATTCAGCGGGATGCTCAATGGAATCAAACGGGCAGCGGAGGATTCCGTCGATTCCCGGTTGGAAGTGAATCCGGAAAGTTGAGATTTCAAATTTCAAATCTCACACCTCTTCGGCTTCTCGTGCCCTTTCGCGCGAACCCTTTGCGGCCAATTCAGACTAACTGTCATACGCAATGGGTCGTGTTCCTCAGGCCGGTCTGTAAAACCGGCGTCAAAAAACATTGAGGCGGCGACGAGAGGTTCGACTCCTTCGCGACCCACTTCAAATGTGAATACCGATTCACCGACCGGACGCGATGCAGGCACAATCATGAAGCTTTCCAAATAATTGATGGGAAGTGTCCGGGTGGGAGCAAGTTTATGAACGAATCTGAAATCGTTTCGTACCCGTTTCAAATGTACACAGGTCCCGCAGATTACGGTCGTTCCTGTTTTCCAATCAGTGTTTTTTTGTACCGAGTAGTTATTGAAAGGCGATCACTGTTTGCACCGGCTTACGTTTTGCCCATAATAGGACGACGCCAAGCAAACATGCGAACGTAACCTGGGAGCGCGACATGGTTTCACAAGTCCTCCAACGCCCAACGCTGGTGCTTAACCGCAACTGGCAACCGGTCAACGTAGCCACCGTGGCACGTGCTCTGGTGATGGTGTGGAGCGACACCGCTCGCGTTGTCGACCCAGCCGACTACCAACTGTACGACTGGCAGGATTGGGCTGCCCTGGAACCTGACCAGGAACAACCCTTCGTCCAAGCGGTGTCTCAGCGTATTCGTGTACCTGAAGTCGTTACGCTGACGGAATTCAACCGGCTGCCCACGACAACCGTGGCCTTCAGCCGACGAAATATTTTCAAGCGTGACCGCATGACCTGCCAATACTGCGGTCAACGACTGAACTCGGAAGAAGCGACGATTGACCACGTGATCCCACGATCACATGGTGGGGGATCGACCTGGGACAATTGCGTGCTGGCCTGTGTCCGCTGCAATCATTCCAAGGCTGACCGGACCCCCAAAATGGCCCAGATGAAACTGCTTTCCAAACCAAAGCAGCCTAACTGGAACCCGATTTACTCGCAGTATTCGGCTCGTTACGAAAGCTGGTCCAAGTTCATCAGCGATGCGTACTGGAACGCCGAACTGGAAGAGTAGATACTGGTGGCATGAATCACAGCAACGATAAACATGCCGCCAACTCCAGTTCGCGGTCGACAAAACTTTCGCGACGTCAGTTTTGCCACTGGTCATGGGGGGCCTCGATCGGCATGATCGCCGGTTCCGGAAATGTAAATCAAGCCCGCGCCTCGGCGTCGGGCTTTTTTTATCGACCGACCGCGGCCCCGGTTCGGACCATCACCCGAGGTCCCCACCACCACTGGTTTGGGTACTATGACAAACAGGAATTCGATGTAACCAACCGATTGGTTCTCTCCAACCAGGTCGGCTTTGAACACCGGACACCAACACCCGAAGACCAGATCAAGATCGGCGTTGTGGATACCGGCAACGAGGATCGCTGGATCGAACTGGGAACCAGTCAAGCCTGGGGTTGGCAACAGGGCTGCATGTTGCAGTGGCGACCAGGTACGAAACGCGAAGTTATCTGGAACGATCGGCAAGACGAAACCTACGTTTGTCGCATCAAGGATTTCGATACCGGAAAAACGCGAACGCTGCCCAAACCGATCTATGCACTTTCGCCCGACGGCACGTTTGCGGTCACTGCCGATTTCGCGCGGATCCAACGTATGCGACCAGGCTACGGTTACGTCGGGCTGGACGATCCCTGCGCCGCTCAACGAGCCCCCGAAAATTCAGGCGTCTGGCGGATGGACGTGGAAACTGGCGACAGTGAATTGATCTTTTCACTTGCCGATGCTGCCAGAATTCCGTATCGGGGAAACACGCTCGAACAACACTGGAACTATTTTAATCATCTGTTGGTCGACCCCAGTGGCCAGCGGATGATCGTGCTGCACCGCTGGCGCCGCGACGACCAGGGCCAACCTGCTGGCGGTTTCACGACTCGCATGTTTACGTTGAACCTCGATGGCTCCGAACGATATATCCTGGACCCCTCGGGATCGACGTCTCATTTTATCTGGCGCGACCCCGAACACGTTTGCGCCTGGACACGCCCAGAAGGCAAACAGGCAGGTTTTTACCTGATGAAAGATCTTACCGAACAATTCCAGCAAGTCGGTGCCGGAGTGATGACACAAAATGGTCACAACACCTATGTTCCCGAAACGGACAACGAATGGATTCTCAATGACACCTATCCAGACCGGCAGCAGCGAAAGCAACGGCCCTA
>CAZJEK010000003.1:0-21695 GCA_964545005.1 uncultured Pirellulaceae bacterium | reverse complement strand
ATGAATTTGTCTCGAATCATCATCGCTGCTGTCATCGTGATCGGTTTGCTGATCCTGATTGTGGTCAGCCAACTTGACCAGACTCCACCGTACGTTTCCGGAATCGTGGCAGCCGAGGAAATCCGTTTGGGGTCGCGGGTCGGTGGACGGATCGCAAAAGTGCTGGTCGACGAAGGTGAGGCAGTTGTTGCTGGTCAGCCATTGCTTGCGTTCGAGCCTTACGACTTGCTGGAACGGGAACAACAAGCCGTTGAGCTTCTGGCAGAAAAGGAAGCCTACTTGAAAAAGCTGAAGGCTGGTTTCCGCCCTGAGGAGATTGCGCAAGCCAAGGCAAGATACGATGAGGCGGTCGCGCAACTTGATTTGGTCAAGGAAGGTCCTCGGGCTGAGGAAATTGCAGCTGCTGAAAGTCGTTTGGAAGTTGCCGATGCCGTGCTGAAACTTGCCAAACGGGACTACGATCGCCAAGCGAATCTGGCCCAGACAAACGCCAGTTCTCGAGCTGAGTTTGATGTCGCACTGGAAAAATTTGAAGCTGCTCGGGCGTCGCGGCTGGTTCGTCAAAACGAGCTGGAAATGCTGCAAGCCGGATCCCGCCAACAGGAAATTGAAATTGCCGCAGCCAAAGCCGAAAACCTGCGACTCGCGTGGGAGTTGACTCGTAAGGGTTTTCGGAGCGAAGAGATTGAACAAGCGGCTGCTGCTCGCGACGCCAGTCGGGCCGCCCTGAGGGCGATTCAAAGGCAGAAAACTGAATTGACGTTAATCGCTCCTGTGGCCGGGACCATTGATTCGCTCGACCTGCAGCCCGGAGATCTCGTCGCCCCCAACGCTCCGGTGTTGACGCTGCTTTCTGATGCCGACTTGTGGATTCGCACCTACATTCCGCAGCGGTGGATGAACATCCGAATTGGCCAGCAATTGCGCGTCACCGTGGACAGTTTTCCTGATCGGGAATTCACCGGCCAGATCAGCTTCATTTCTCGACAAGCCGAATTCACACCCAGCAATGTGCAGACGCCGGACGACCGCGCCAAACAGGTGTATCGTGTGAGGGTTACGTTGAATAGCTCCGGCCAACAACTGCACCCTGGGATGACCGCCAACGTCTGGCTCGACGATGTGATTGGCGCCAATGAATAAACCAGCCATCAAAGTCGACAAACTTGGACGTCAATTTGGATCGCTGATAGCAGTCGACGACGTTTCATTCGAAGTCCAACGCGGGGCAATTTTCGGTTTGCTGGGCCCCAATGGCAGCGGCAAGTCAACCATCATCCGCATGCTGCTGGGGATCTTGCCGGCAACGTCGGGGCGAGCCAGTGTGCTGGGCTTCGATTCGGCAACGGAAGCGGAGCAAATCAAACCGAATATCGGTTATATGTCTCAACAGTTCAGTCTGTATACCGACTTGACCGTTCAGGAAAACCTCGATTTTTACGCGCGAATCTACGGACTTAGCGGATCCAGGTTTCGCACGCGTCAAACGGACGTCGTCGAACTGGTAGGCATCGGAGATCGACTGGAGCAACTTGCCGGAAATCTGTCAGGTGGCTGGAAGCAGCGCCTGGCACTGGCCTGTTCACTGATTCATGAACCGGAGGTGTTATTTCTGGACGAACCAACCGCCGGGATCGATCCAGTTGCCCGCCGCCAGCTGTGGGACCTGCTGTTCGACCTCTCCGGTCGTGGCGTCACCTTGCTGGTTACCACTCACTACATGGACGAAGCAGAACGTTGTACCGACGTGGGCTATCTCTACCTGTCAAATTTGTTGGTACTCGGCAAACCGGAAGCCTTGAAACGACTTCCGCAAGTAACACCGGCTGGTTCCAAACGCTTGGAGTTGAGGACACATCAACCTGTCGCGGCATTGTCGGCCGTACGAGATCTTGAGGGTGTGCAGGACGCGACATTGTTTGGTGAAAAAGTCCATCTATTGGTTGACCAATCCCTGACGACGGAACAATTGGCCACCGGCATGCAACTCGAATCCGATTCGTTCGAGATTCGACCGACCGCCCCGTCTCTGGAAGACGTCTTCGTGACCTTGACGCGGATCGCGGACCGGCAGGGACCAGCGGCCATTGAGCAACAACCTTTGCCCGGGTCGGCCCCCGAACCTGCTGACCGTCCGGACTCGGCGCAGGAACCGCCTGGCGAACAGAACGATGCCGGGCCAGTCCAGGGATCCGCCACTGAACAGCAACCGCCGCGATTGATCACTGACGCATCCGCCGCTGAAGGTACCAGCTCGAGGTCGTTTCAGGGCCTGTGGGCAATTCTGTTGAAAGAGTTCGTGCATATTCGCAGGCAGCCGACGACGTTGTTTTTCATGTTCGTTGTGCCTTTGCTTCAGACAATTATTTTTGGTTATGCCGTCAACACGCAGATCGAAAACATCCCGACCGTCGTACTCAACCTTGACGGCCGTACGCAATCGCAACAATTGATTGAGAGGTTCCGCAATACGCGCCGGTTCAAAGTGATCGATACCGTGACGGATGAATCAACGTTTGAGCGTGCGATCCGGTCGGGCAGAGCCCAGGTAGGGATTAAAATCCCGCCCCAATTCGACAATCAACTGCTGCGAGGGGAACAGACTTCGATCCAGGTCCTGATTGATGGCAGTGACTCGCAGGTCGCCACTACGGCTCAAAGCACGGCACAGCTTTTGGGTCAGAATATTTCGATCCAACTGGCGCGACAAAAAGGAGAATCGTTGCAGTTGGCTCCGGCGCGCGATGCGGAAGGAAATGCTGCGTTGCCGCTGGAAGTTCGTTCGCGTTTGCTTTACAACCCGGACCTCGACAGTTCCCATTTTTTTGTGCCAGGCTTGATTGGCATTATTCTTCAGCTGGTAACGCTGTTTTTGACATCGTTCGCCATCGTTCGCGAACGTGAACTGGGAACGCTGGAACAATTGTTCGTGACTCCCGTCGCTCGTGTCGGTTTGATGTTGGGCAAGTTGTTTCCCTATGCCATTGTTGGACTGATCGAACTCCTGATTCTGCTGGTGGCGATGATCTATGTGTTTGGTGTTCCGATCAATGGCGACCTCGGTTTGTTGATTAGCTTGTCGATGTTGTTTGTGATCTGTTCTTTGGGGCTGGGTTTATTCATTTCCACCATTGCCAGAACCCAGATGGAAGCCTTTCAAATGGCCTTCATCGTCATGTTGCCGTCAATCCTGTTATCCGGGTTTGTATTTCCCCGCTCGGAGATGCCGCTACCGATCTATGGACTTTCGTTCTTGATTCCGGCAACCTATTTCATTGAAATTCTGAGAGGAATCGTACTGCGCAGTGCTAACTTGGTGGATCTGTCGGCATCGGTCGCGGGCCTTACCCTTTGCTGCGTGGTGATCCTGTCAGCAGCGGTGCTACGTTTCAACAAACGCATCGGATAGATTTGCAATATGAAGAAACTTGCATAATTTTTGGCGGACCCCTCGCTTGATTCCCGCTCCTCTCGATTGAGCCCTTTATTGCATTCAATCAGAGACACGGAATCGAGGATGTTCCAGCCCCCCATCTCAAGGCAATTGAAACGCGGATTTACGCTAGTCGAACTGCTGGTTGTAATTGCAATCATCGGGATCTTGATCGGCATGCTTCTGCCTGCCGTTCAAGCGGTCCGCGAGGCCGCCAGGCGAACTCAGTGCAGCAACCACTTGCGACAGATTGCATTGGCGTTCCATTCGCACGAGTCCAGTTTCCAGATTTTCCCAACCGGCGGGTGGGACTGGTTTCGCCCACCTAACCAGGCAACAGGAAAAGACCAGCATGCTGGCTGGGGCTATCAGATATTGCCTTTCATCGAAGCCAACAATCTTTACCAATCGGATCCTCTGACGATCGTCGGCACTCCGAACGATGTTTTCTTTTGTCCATCTCGACGAGGCATGCAGGCCATCGATGGCGAGGATAACTACTTTCCCCGGTTTAATGTCCCGGTCGTTAAACGTGCATTGTGCGATTACGCCGGCAGCAACCGAGAGCAAAACGGAGTCTTGATGCGTAAGCAAGAAGTTCGCATTGGCGACATTCTTGACGGCACATCAAACACATTGATGGTGGGAGAGAAGCGGATGAATTTGCAGTTTCTCGGTCAATTGCAAGATGACGACAACGAAGGTTTCTCGGCAGGTTGGAACGAGGACACGATTCGCAGAACCGACCTCCCACCTGCACCCGATTGGCAGTCGCCGACCGGTGACGGAGAAAAGTTATTCGGCAGTTCGCACCCTGGCACGCTGAACTTTTCTTTTGCCGACGGTTCTGTGCACAGCTTGTCGATGCAAATATCCCCCGTCACCTTCTCGCTGCTTGGCAATCGACATGACGGCCAAGTCGTAGAAATCGAGTAGCAGCATGAAATCGAACCCACTCAAGTTCACCAGTTGGATGCCCATCGCGCTCGTAGCCTGGCTGCTGACCTTCCCGGTTATCGGCTGTAATTCGGATCCGGACGTGGCACGGTTGATCGAATCCCTTAACGACGAAGACCCGGATTCCAGACGAAGTGCTGCTAAAGATCTGGAAGATCTAGGTCCCCGAGCGGCTCCAGCGGTCGATGCTTTGGGAGCATGTCTGGATGATACGGACCCCAAAGTCCGCTACCGGGCAGCAAAAGCGTTGTCCAAAATCGGTCGGCAGGCTTCAGCAATTCAGGAACAACTGGCTGCGGCGTTGGCGAATGACACCGATGATCAAACGAGATACTACGTAGCCAAAACAATTGATGAATTCGCTGACGAAGCCGCGCCGCTGGTCCCCACACTGACGAAAGCACTCGGCGATCAAAATGAAAAAGTCAGATACTACGCAGCCAAGACGTTGGGCAAAATTGGAGCCGATTCGAAGCCTTCGCTGAAAAACCTCGAGCAATTACTGGCCGATCCGGACGCTCAAGTCAAGCGGGCAGCCAAGGACGCAATTCGCCGAATCAAGAAAAAGCTTAACTCGTAACCAATTCATTCATTCTGGCGGTCAAAGGTTACAGCACATGTCCAAAAATTTAACCGTAAACACGACTGACCGCTTTCGCCTATCAAGTTGTGCCAGCGAGAGCTGCCATCAACAACCGGCGCCGCGAATTGCCCTTTATTCCCATGACACGATGGGAGTCGGGCACATGCGGCGCAACCTGTTGATCGCCAATCGACTAAAGTCCGAATACCCTCACGCCAGCGTTCTACTGATTGCTGGAGCCAGAGAGATTTGTTCGTTTGCAGCAAACTCCGAGGTCGCCTGCCTGTCCCTGCCGGCTTACTACAAAAACCCCGACGGTAGTTACTCAGCCCAGGCCATCGGATTGTCAAGAGACCAACTGGTCGAACTGAGGTCCCAATCCATCTTGGGAGCCATTCGATCCTATCAGCCCGACATTTTGATCGCCGACAAACTGCCTGGTGGCGCATTGGGCGAACTGGTTCCAGCACTTGATTGGCTCAACCACCAAGGGACCTGTCGCTGTGTGCTCGGCTTGCGAGACATTCTCGACACCCCTCAACAAGTTGCCATTGACTGGCAACAAGGCAACTTTTGCGAGACCATCCGGGAGTATTACGACTCCGTCTGGGTTTATGGCGACGATCAGATTTTCGACACGCTCCATGCTTATCAGTTTCCCCCAGACATTGCACAGCGAGTTCAATTTACCGGCTACCTCGATGCTCGAGAACGCGTATGCCAAGAAACGCCGTTGGCCTGGAACCTGCCTTCCAATTTTTCATTGTGTACTGTTGGCGGCGGACAGGACGGAGGGTTCCTGGCCTCCCATTTCGTCAAGGCAATTCGCAACAGTTCCCATTTTGGTGTGGTCCTGGCCGGTCCCAAAATGGCAGTTGATTCATTCGATCGATTGCGAGCCTTGGCCGACCAGTGCGATCGAGTCAAGTTGATCCGGTTTGCTCCTGAGGGTGATTTGTTAATTCAAGCCGCCAGTTCAGTCGTGGCGATGGGCGGCTACAACACCCTGACAGCCATCTTGACTCATCAAAAACGAGCGTTGATTGTCCCGCGAACTTCTCCCCGCCAGGAACAGTTGATTCGTGCCCAGTGTTTTGCTGACAGGGGACTGGTATCAACGATTCATCCGGACCACATCACGCCTGAAAGTATCAACGGCTGGCTAGCCGAACCGGCTCAACAACTGCCTGACTATAACTGCGTGAATCTCAGCGGCTTGCAAACGATCAGCAGGCTGGTCCACTCGCTTCTTCCAGCTGCAAAGATTGTCCCATGAAAAACAAAATTGGTTACGTCGTCAAACGCTACCCCCGATTCTCGGAAACATTCATTGTCAACGAAATTCTGATCCACGAGCAACTTGGTGTCCCCATCGAGATTTTTTCGCTGCGGCCGTCAGTTGACACACATTTCCAGGACATCATCTCGCAAGTACGAGCTGCAGTAAACTACTTGCCGCATGGCTCGGTCAAGTCGTCAGATTTCTGGTCGGCTTGTGGCGGAATTTCCCGACTGGGTCGACGATGGGACGTATTATCCGAATTTGTTGCACTACCGGTTTTGGAGGTCTATCAGGGAATCAAACTGGCTGAACAGGTTCATGCCAAAGGTGTTTCGCACCTGCATGCACATTTTGCAACCTCGGCGGCGACCGTCGCAAGAGTAGCCGCACGATTGAGCGACATCTCCTACTCGGTGACCATGCATGCCAAGGACATTTACCATGACTCCGTCGATCCAGCGGAACTGCAGGCCAAAATTCGCGACGCCAAGTTCGTCGTAACCGTCAGCGAGTTCAATCGCAATCATTTGGCATCGACCTTTGGTCACCCCGAAAAAATCAAAGTCATTTACAACGGTTTGGATCTGCAACAATTTCAATACCACCGGGACCAGAACAAGGAACCAACACTATTGGCGATTGGGCGCCTGGTGCCGAAGAAAGGATTCACTGATTTGGTCTCAGCCTGTGGACTACTGCGAGACGCGGGTGTCCACTTTCGGTGCGAAATTGTCGGCGGAGGTGAACTCGAACCGGAACTTGCCCAGCAGGTCCATGCGTTGGGGCTGGAAGCAATGGTCACCTTAACCGGTCCGTTGCCGCAAGCGGTGGTTCGGCAGAAAATCGCGGCTGCGGCCATGACGGTTGCTCCCTGTGTAATTGCTGAAGATGGAAACCGCGACGGTTTGCCAACGGTCATCACGGAATCGCTTGCTCTGGGGACGCCGTGTATTTCCACCGAAGTCACGGGCATTCCTGAGATCATTCGGCACCGCGACACCGGGCTGATTGTTTCCCAACATGCCCCGGCCGAACTTGCATCAGCGATCACTCAATTGCTTGACGATCGCAAGTTGCGAGAACAGCTCAGTGTTTGCGGGCGACAGCTGGTGGAACAGGAATTCGACAGTCGGACCAATGTTGGTCGCCTGGCAAACCTTTTGACTCATTCAGCAGTCCCTCCAACGCACGTTGCGGATTTTGAGCCGGGCCCGGGAAATTTCGAGGCGCCGGGGCATCGTCATCGCCGAGACCAGGCCCAGGGAGTCGGCCAATGAGAATCGACTACGTCTGCCTCGATCCGGGTGTCCCGGCCCTGGGAAAGAAAGGCAGTTCGCTGCACTGCCAGGAAATTATTCGCTGTTTTCTCAATCGCCGCGCTGACGTGCGGTTACTGGCGACACGCCTCGGCGCTGGCGGCCCATTGTTCAAGTCCGCTGACCGGGCGCTGTCAATTGAAAAGTTGTCCAAACATCTGTCGAAGCAACCGGAGCGACGAGAGCAGGAATTGCTGGACTTGAATTTCACATTGCGACAGAGACTGGAACAACGATCAACCCCACCGGATTTGGTGTATGAGCGGTTTTCGTTGTGGTCCTGTGCGGCGATGGAATACGCCGATGAAAACCAGATACCAGGAATTCTCGAAGTCAATTCTCCCTTGATCGAAGAGCAGGCCCGGTACCGCACCTTGGTCAATCCGCATCAGGCGTTGGCGGTGCAACGCAAGTGTTTTGCCGGTGCCAGCTGCATTGTGGCCGTCTCCGAGGCAGTGAGGCAGTACCTGGAACAATTCCCCGAGGCCGGCGAGAAAACGATTGTCATACCCAACGGGGTTCACTGGGAGCGATTCCAGCAACCGCCGAGCACTGACTCCCGTTCGCCAGACTCCGGCAAGACCGTGATCGGTTTTGTGGGATCTCTGAAACCGTGGCACGGAGTAGACCGCCTGATCGCCGCGTTCGCAGAAGCAATCAACCAGATTCCACACTTGGAGTTACAGATTGTGGGCGATGGTCCGCAGCGACAGACGCTTGAAGATCAGATTCAGTGTCTTAACCCAATTGCCCAACGTGCCATACGATTGTTGGGACATGTCGGCTACGAACAGATGCCAGACGTATTGCACGGTTTCGATATTGCCGTTGCTCCCTACCCGCGGCTGGAAACTTTTTACTTCTCGCCACTCAAAATCCTGGAATACATGGCCGCCGGATGTGCCATCGTCGCCAGTAACATTGGTCAAATCAGCGACTTGATTTGCCACCGAAAGAACGGCTTGCTGGCCAATCCCGACTCAACCCCAGATCTGGTTTCGCAGTTGTTGGAATTGGCTAACTCAGCCGATCTTCGTCGCCGTTTGGGCAACGCTGGAAGGCAAGCAGCGTTTGCCCGCCATCGCTGGGAACAGGTCACCGACCGAATTCTGAAATCGGTTCCGCTATCTGGAGTGGACAAGGTGACAGCTTAATGGGCTCCAAACGTAAAAAACGAAAACCACTGACCCGTGTGCTTCCGGAGCTGCTGCGAGTGTATCGCTATTTTGGCGATGACATTCGCAGAAAAACCAGTCTGATCACATGCTCGTTCGGTGCGTTGATCATCAGTGTCTTGTTTCGACTGCTGGAACCCTGGCCGCTCAAGTTCCTGCTGGACCAGGTGATCGACCCGCAACAACATCAGCAAGTTTCTTCCCTCCGGCTTCCTGCCACCTGGCCGCCTTTGACGGTAATCACCGTTATCGCGATCAGCGTTGTCGCGATCGCAACGTTCCGCGCGATCGCGGACTACGTCAGCAAAGTCGGCTTTTTCAATGTCGGCAATTCCGTTGTGATTCGAGTTCGGTCCAGAACATTTCGCCATCTGCAAAACCTGCCGATGTCGTTTCACGACCAGGCCAAACTGGGAGACTTGATCAATCGAGTCACTCGTGACGTCAGTCTGCTGCGCGACGTTACCGCCACCGCGATCCTGCCGCTACTGGGCAGCGTTCTGGTGCTGCTGGGCATGGTCACCGTGATGTTTTTCCTGGACTACCGACTGGCCGCGTTGGGCCTGGTAGTGATCCCGTTGTACTGGGTGACAACCGTCCGCCTGGGACGCAGGATTCGCGACTCAGCCCGCAAGCAAAGGCAACGCGAGAGCGCCATGGCCGCCATCGCTGCCGAAACCATGGAAAGCATTCGCAGCATCAAAGCCCTGGGACTGGAATCCCGCTTTGCGGAATACTTCGATCAGAAAAACAGCCGAAGTCAAAAAGACGACCTGAAATCCAGCCGACTATCGCTGCAGCTTGGCCGCACGGTCGACATTCTGCTGGCGATCGCCACCGCGCTGGTCATGTTCTTCGGAGCGAGACTGGTTCTTAACTCCGACATGTTGATCAGTGACCTGGTGGTATTCCTGGTCTACCTGAAACGGTCCTTCAAACCCGCGCAGGAGTTTGCCAAATACAGCGCCCGGATCGCCAAGGCCACCGCCGCTGGAGAGCGGATCATTAACATCCTCGAAACCGAGCCTGAACCTAAATCTGAGAACCCCGAACCAGCAGCAACTGAGCTTGCCTTCAAGACAACTTCGATTGAGTTCCGGAAGATCTGCTTTGGCTACGATCAACGTCAATTGATTTTAAAGGACTTCTCGTTGCAAGTTGAACCCGGAGAAACGGTTGCCATTACGGGACCATCGGGCGCAGGAAAATCCACCTTGATGAACTTGCTGCTCCGATTGTACGAAACTCAATCCGGGCAAATTCTGTTGGGCGACCAGGACACTCGCCGGATGCCTTCAAGAATGCTGCGAGCCAAGTTTGGATTAGTGCTGCAGGACCCTTTGCTGTTCGCCGGTACGATTCGACAGAACATTGGAATTGCTCAACCGGATGCGGAGCCAGAAACCATAGTTGCCGCGGCCAGACTGGCTGAAGTTGATGAATTCGTGCTGCAAATGCCCAAGTTGTATGACACGGAAATCGGAGAACGGTCAGCTGGCTTGTCGCGTGGGCAACGGCAACGGATTGCCATTGCCCGCGCTGCAATCAGCAACCGTGACTTCCTGTTGTTCGATGAACCAACCACTGGTCTGGATCTGCACAATCAGCGGGTGGTGGCCGACGCCCTGTTGGAGTTGGCCGCAGACAAGACAACGCTCATGGTCACGCACGATTTAAACCTGGCTCGGCGCGCCGATCGAATCGTGTTTTTGAAAGACGGGCAGGTGCAGGCATCGGGAACTCATGAGTGCCTTCTGAAGTCGTGTCCTGACTATGCAACCGTTTTTGAGTCTCCTCCCTCGATCATTTCAAATTGAATTGCCATCCCATCATGACTTCATCCGTTCCTTTTTTGTTCCTGTGCGGCGTTCCGAGATCTGGAACGACATTGCTGCAACGCATGTTGGACCACCATCCATTGCTGTGTGTTACCAACGACTCGCACTTCATTCCACGTGCGTTGGAGAAAACGGACAAGCGACTGGTTCAACTGGCAACCTCGGGAGCGGACATTCCCTTGACCAAGTCGTTGGCTCAAAACGCGGTCGACTACCACCGCTTCTATCGCCTGGGACTGGATCGGGCGGTCGTCGAGTCAATTGTCGCCATTTCCGACACGTATCAGGAATTTGTCGGTCGGATTTATCAAACAGTTGCTGCCCGTGCGGGCAAGCAGCTGGTTGGCGAAAAGACTCCTGATTTTATCCGCCGAGCTGCGGTGCTACACGGGCTATTCCCCGAGGCCAAGCTGATTCACATCATTCGCGACGGGCGCGACGTTGCGTTGTCGTTACGCGATTGGGCAACGCCCACCAAGGGTCCAGGAAGACTTGGAATCTGGAAACGAAATCCGATCGGAGCCGCCGCGTTGTGGTGGCGATCATTGATTCGACAATGGCAACTCCAAACGCGAGATCTTCCGCGCAGCTGCCACTTGGTGATTCGCTACGAGGACCTGCTGGCCGATCCGCCAGCGATTCTCAACAACGTCTGCCAGTTTCTTGAGCTCGATTACTCGCCTGACATGCTGAACTACCATGTCGGCAAGAGTGTTACACAAACCGGATTATCGGCCAAAAAATCGTGGGCCCAGCCCAAGGCAGGCTTAAGGGATTGGCGACGTGATTTGAGTGCCCATGAGATCGAGATCTTTGAGTGTTTGGCGGGCCCGGACCTAGCAGCTTTTGGCTACTACTGCGAGACCGATTCGCGACAACCCAATCCCGAATGCCAACAGTTGGAATCCTGGTGGAACGACAACTTTCACGAATTCAAGTGTGAACCGAATGAACACCCAGCCTCGATGTTGAATGCCAATGGGTAAATCATTTGCTTTTCCGGAGGATCCCCAGCTCCCCATTCTCGACCAGCTGCTGTCCGACGAATTCAACCAGCGAATCCGTCGCCATTGGCCAGCCTGTCCACCGGACTTACAGGTTGATTCCATTCGCTACAAACCGTCAACCAGTTGTCTGATCAGCTTCCGTCGACCCAATGAGATCGGATCGACCGTCACGGTGAAGGCCTATACGGCTGCTGACTGGGCTCAGCGGCAGCGCAATCAGCATCATCCAGGCTCGCCAACGGCCTTTGATGACGAGCTGGCGATCACAATCAACCGGTTTCCGTACGATTCGGTGCTCCCGATCTTCGACTTGATTGAAAATCCAACCGGGATCGTTTCGCATTCGCTCTACCGTCAGTTTGCCAATGACCCACTGGTAGAAATCAAACCCGTTTCCTACAAACCGCACCGCAGGCTAAGCTGCTTCATCAAACTACAGTCAGGCCGTCAGGCAGTCATCAAGCTTCACGATCCAAGTTCGTTCATTGCAGCACTATCAGCAGCCCGGCATGTAAAACACGCCAAATTGACTGCCGCTCCTTCCCGCCTGGGACGTTCACACCGGCATCACACATTGACCCACCAGTGGATCGACGGCAAGCCACTGTCTGGTGAACCTGGTCTTGAGAGTCTGAGCGGTGTGGAAAACCAATTGATTCGATTATCGCAAGCCATTTCCGTGCCTGCAAAGAAACCGATTGCCGGGATGGAACATTGGGGGCATCGTATTCGTTCGATGTCAAAATACGTGTCCGCAATTGCGCCGCCACTTTCCTCCCTGGCAAAACAAGTTTCAGAAGATCTGTTGCGGACCGTGCCTCGCTATCTGGACCGGATCGTGCACGGAGATTTTCATCTGAACCAATTGGTTCAAACCGAGAACGGGCTGGCTGCCGTCGACTTCGATCGTTGCAAGCTGGGTACGGCTTCATTCGATTTGGCCAACTTGATTAGCGACCTGCAGCTGCGAGCGATGTTTGGCGCTGCCTCCAACGGATCGGTCATGCCATTGGCTGAGTTGCTTGCCAGGCACTTTCATGATCGTGACTTGGCCGTCGAGTTCGAATGGAATCGAGCGGCCACGCTTTTCCAATTGGTAACGCATCCATTCCGGCGAGGTCGGGTAAATTGGATCGCCGAAACAGAAGCCTTGCTCAAAGAGGTACGCCAACGATTGCAGAAACCATTGGCAACGCGGACTTGCACGAACAATCACCTGCACAAGGTTCAGTCGGCGCGAATGGTCACTGCACCACCTGCAATTTCCTCAGACGTTCGTCTGAGGTTTCTGTCAGCGGCATTTCAGTCCGATGCGGAGTCCATTATCCGACAGCACGCCCCGGAACTGGAGCATCGCTGGGGCAGCTTCCGGCTGCAGGAAGCCACTTTACACCGTCATCGACCCGGACGGCGAGCGATGCTACGGCTGGACCTGGAAACGGAACAGGGGCCGGCATTCGTTCTCGGAAAAGCCTCGGCAAAACGACTTGATCGACAGACACCATCCAGGATCAAGACGTTGATCGAACAAGCGGGATTTTCACAGGACGCTGCCGATGGGATTCACCTTCCCAAACCCTTGGGGATCGTTGAGCCATGGAACTTGTGGCTTCAGGAAGGAGTGGATGCGCAACCCGGAAACCAATTGCTGGAGTCCGGACAATTGGCCAACTTCATGCCGCTGGTTGCACGAGCCATTCACAAACTCCACCAGTCGCCTCCAATCGTTGACCGGGCGCATTCGGTTGAAGCCGAGCTAGACATCCTGCAACAACAACTGACCAGCGTGGCCCAGCAGCGTTCCGATGTTGCCGGTCGCATCCGTCATTTGTTGGATGCCTGCACTCGGTTGATTCCCTTGCTGACATCGTCTCGCCGTGCGCTGATTCATCGCGACTTCTACCAGGATCAATTCCTGATCGCCGGGGACCGGATTTTTCTCGTTGATCTGGATCTGCTCTGCCAAGGTGATCCTGCAATCGACCTGGGCAACTTCATGGCACACTTGGCCGAGCATGGTTTGCGTACCAAGGGGAACTCGCTGTTCTGGCGAGACGAAGAGCTGTCATTTCTGGAAACCAGCTTGGCACTCAACCCCCAAATCACCTGTGATGAAGTGTTGGCCTGGAAAGCCATTTCATTCGCCCGCCACATTGGAATCTGCTGGCGCATTCCAACCCGCAGACACCTGCTGGAAAGAATCGTCTCAGAATCACAACGGCTTGTTGCCAGTCAACTCAATCTTCTTGATTCCTACACCCACGGAGTTTTCAAATGATGAAACTACAACTGATGATACTCACCATCCTGTTGTCGACCTTGTGGCCGGCGATCGGATACTCAGATGTGATTACGAGACAAGTTATTGACTTTCGCGACGACGCGGAAGAGGAGATTACCGGGCCCAACGCGGGCAACGTTTTCAGATCGAGTTCCGACCTTGAGTTTGGAAACCAGAACGGCGTCGAACAATGGGTCGGGCTCAGGTTTCAGGACGTCACGATACCGCAAGGGTCAACGGTACTGTCGGTTTACATCACGATGACGGCAACCACAACCGACGTCGGTACTTTGAACATCCCGATTTTTGGTGAACTGGAAGGCGACACCGTCAATTTTGGTGACGCGACACCGTTGACCACACGAAACCTGACACAATCGAGCATTGATTGGAACGTCGATCCCTGGTTTCCGGGTGACACAGGAGCAAACACGACAACTCCCAACCTGGCCGCGATCACACAGGAAGTCGTCAATCTGGCAGCCTGGAATAGCGGTAATTCAATGGTGTTTCTATTCCGCAATGATCCGTTGGACACGTCCGAGCGAATCGCCGTATCGTATGACGGAGACCCAACTCAAGCTGCCGTGTTGACCATCGAGTTTGAGACGGTTCCTGAACCCACCGGTGGTCTGCTCCTGATTGGGATTGGTCTGGCATACGGATTGAAACGACAGAGAAGCGCGTAGCAGAGCGGTTCCAAAGCTGATCCCGGCAAACCTGAACCTGCGTCCGGTCAATCAGTCGCGGCGTTTGCTTCTAGCCGCGGAAACGATGTCCAACACTTCCTGAGTTGAGTTTTCTCGACGAATGGCTGCCAATTGTCGTTGTACGGTCTGTGCGGTTTCTTCAATCCACTGACGAGCACTTTCGGCGGCGACCAGTCGCATGCCGTGCTCCGAAGCCAGCGTATCCAGCAACAGTTCATATAAGGTGATGTACAGGTACTCGCGAACTGCCGCGGCCAACAAGTGTTCTTGACTTTGATAACGCTGCCAGGCCTGACGTTGATAGGAAGAACGACCGGCCTGACTGACTGCGGGACGGATCGGCAGGACACGAGTCCTTTCTCGCGAAAATTTTCCGGCGCCCGTGAACCGTGCCGAGACAACCTCCAAGCTGCCAATCTCACCCCGGGAATAGTCGCCAATCACGTCTTCGGCAATCTGTAACAGCCGTTCAGGCAAACCATCGACGCTCGCTGGTGCGGAATAATCGCGATCGACCGATACGCCGTGTTTTTGCAATATCTGCCTGCCACGGCGGCCAACGATGTAAACACGTACGCGGTCATGCGGGTCAAGAAAGTCATCAATTTGGCCAGCCAGTCGACTGTTGTAGTCGCCGCACAGCCCGAGGTCTGATGTCAGCAGTAAGACCCCGCGAGGCTTGCCGGAAATGATCGGCGGCTCAAGGTTGAGCTGGTCAATTACCTGATCGATTGCGTCACGATAATCTCGAGCGGCTGGCAACGACCGCCGAGCGACCAAAAAATGATGCGCCGACAACGACTTCATCGCCGTAACAGCCTCCGCAAGGGTGTGCAGCGTGCGCAGTCGTTTGGTCAGTTGCTTCTCACGCCTCATGGCGTCGTTCCAATTGCGTTGCCTGTGCCGATTCAATTGCGTTAGCAGCCTGGTCCAGATCAAGCTTCGACTCCAGCAGGAACGATTTCACCGACTCCGACACCGACTTTACCGTTTGGATCCAACCTGGTTTCGGCAGTTCTCCGGCGATCAGCTGTTGAGCAATTTCCTGTTGTTCATGACGCAACCGTTGGACCAGTCGCAGCAGAAAGTCCTGTCTGTTTTGGACGGGAATATCAACAAACCAGTTTTCACGTACCGCCGTCAAGGCAATGACCTGCTGAAGCGTATCGCGAGGCGAGAATCGCGACTGGCAAAGCAACCCTCGGACAACGTTCCCTTGTTGTACTGCCTGGTTCATCGCCGAGTCCATTTCCAGACCGACCCGCGTCAAGGACTCAAGCGATTCAAATCGGGAGATCTGAATTCGCAGGTTTTTGGCAGCCTGCTTCATCGCAGGTGACTGGGCTTTTGAACCGATCCGTGAAACCGAGCGGCCAATATCGACCGCAGGCCGCAGGTTTTTCTCGAATCGGGCAGCGTCCAGATAGATTTGGCCATCCGTGATCGAGATTAAGTTCGTCGGGATGTACGAAGAAATATCACCTTCGGTCGTTTCAATCAGCGGCAGTGCGGTGACCGAACCGCCGCCCAGATCTGGCGGTCGAGCGGCAGCACGTTCCAGTAATTCCGAATGAACATAGAAGATATCACCCGGATAAGCCTCTCGTCCTGGCGGGCGGTCGAGCAACAACGCCAGCTCTCGATAGGCATCGGCATGCTTGGTCAGATCGTCAAAGATCACCAGCGCATGTTGCCCTTGCTCACGAAACCACTCGGCAATCGACGCACCCGCATAGGGAGCCAGGTACTGCATGCCGGGACTGGCGGCGGCATCGGCCGCAACGATGATCGTATTATCCCACGCTCCAGCTTGCTGCAGATTGTCTCTTAACGTCAGCACACGAGACATCGGTTGCCCGATGACCACATAAACACAGGCCACGTCGCCTCGCTGCTGCGCAGCTACAATGTCCAAAGCCAGGGCAGTTTTGCCAGTATTACGATCTCCAATGATCAGTTCCCGCTGCCCTCGGCCGATCGGAATCGCCGCGTCAATCGCCATCACGCCTGTCCATAGGCTTTCATCTACCGGCTTGCGTTCAATGATCTCGGGGGCAGAACGAAAAACCGGCATCCGCTCGGCGAACCTGATCTCGGGTCCTTCATCAACCGGCAGTCCGAGCGCGTTGACGATCCGCCCAAACAGTGCTGGACCGGCTGGCAAATCGGGAAGTCGCCGTAACGACCGAACACCTTGGCCTTCACAAACCGTCTCGGGCCTGGTCAGAATGACGATTCCAATTTGTTGCTCGTCCAGGTCGTAAGCCATTCCCAGACTACCGCCGTCAAATTCGACTAACTCCTCAAAGGCAACGTCCGTCATTCCGGTTGCGAAGGCAACTGCATCCCCGACACGCACGACACTTCCCCGTGAAGACAACGCCTGTTTCCATTCAAATCGTTCTGCTGCCGCAGCGAGGGAATCGCCAACGGTCTGTTTGACCAGCCTGTTTTCGGGGCGCGGATCTTCATTCATCGTGAATCAACTCTCGCTGCAATTTTTGTTGAACAAACTGCGACAGTCCCGCGATGGAATGATCCACCAATCCGGCAGCCGTGCGGATCCGTAACCCTCCCAGCAACGTCTCGTTCACCTTGAACTGAATCTCTGCCGGAATGGATTCATGGCCGAAAGCTTTGGCAATCCGGGTTTTCAATGCGTCATCGAGGTCGATACTGGATTCAACCAGGATTGGCTGCAGCGATCCGGCTGACTCGGTTTTTCGAGCTTGGCTGATTTCGTGGCACGCCGAAGATACCAGTGCCGTTTCCAGTTCAGGGCCATCGATTTCCCGCAGCAAACGGGAGACCGCCTCGGCAGCTGTAGTCGCTACCCGTTGCGTCAACTCAGTCCTCTGCCGTTGCTGGATCTGACTGGCATCGCGGACCAGCTGTTGCCGTTGGCTTTCGATGTTTCGATGGGCATCTTCGATCAGGCCCTGTGCAGCTTGACGTGCTTCATCCAGCAACTTCTGGCGTTGCCGTTCCATCTGTTGGGCGAATTGCTGCTGTTGCTGTAGTAACGTCTGACGAAGGTCCTCGGCGTCCGCCAATCTTTGATTTGCCTGCCGTTGAGCTTCTGCGTCTCGAGCCGCCTGATTGTCAAGGAACTGCCGAACCGGTTTGACGAAAAACCAGCTCAACAGGACCACAAAGATCACAAAGTTAGCGATTTCAAACAGAAATGTGATCAGGCTGGCTGTCATTGCTTACTCAGCTACCTTGAAAGGATTGGCAAACAGGAACACCAACGCGATAACCAGGCAGAAGATGGCTGTCGACTCAACCATTGCCAGGCTGATCATCAACGTCCGGGTAATCGAAGACGCTTCGTCGGGTTGTCGCGCGAGAGCGTCCATCGCCGCCGCACCGATTCGGCTTTCACCGATCGCCGCCCCCAACGCTCCAATCGCCATGGTCAATGAAGCTCCCAGAATGGAAGCCAATGCGATAATCGTTTGTTCGTTCATATCGTTATTCCTTGGGTTGTACTTCAATTGCCGATGGATCGTCATGTCCCAAAGCAGCGCCCACAAAGACAGCAGTCAGGACAGCAAAAATATACGCCTGGAGCAAGCCGATAAACATGTCCAGGGCCATGAAAGGCATGGGGACCAGAAAGCCGGACAACGAAATCAAGATCGCGACCAGCAGATGCCCAGACATGATGTTGCCAAACAGGCGAAACGCGAGTGCCAGCGTGCGAGACAGCTCCGACACAATATGCAACGGGAACAACAACGGATTAGGTCGAAAGTAGTCCAACGCGTATCGTTTGATCCCCTGGGACGCAATTCCAAAAACTGGCACCGCAAAAAATACGATGACCGCCAAAGCTGACGTGGTGGCCAAGCTTGCCGTTGGCGGCGAAACTCCCGGAATCTGGCCCGCAAGATTGCAGCCGGCAATAAACAGGAACAAGCCCCCCACCAGCAACGACAACCTGGGTTCGGGACGTCCCACAATATCTGTTACCGTCGCATCAAGCCAACGAATGACCAACCGCGTCACCGTCGCGACCCGTGACTGTGGATCTCGAGCCGTCCAACGTTGAAGCCCCCAGGCACCTCCCAGCAGGACTCCCGAGATGACCGTCGACGTTAACATCGTTTCGGTCACGGGAACAGGTCCCAGCTGAAACAGCACCGGGTCTCCAAAAATCCTGAATTCCATTATGCCATTCGCCAAGTGAGCAGGATCATCGTCAATGCAAATCCGACCACCCAACCAGCAACTGCCGGAAACAAATAGCCTCCGATGGCAGCCGCCGTGAGCACACAAGCGACCAGTGCCAAACGCAACATGCCGCTGGCGGCCACCCAAATTCCAGCCTGGGCGGCAGCTTGCCCGATACCGAACGAGTGAACTCCACCGGCAAAAAAACCAGCGCTCGCCCACAGACACGTCGCCATGGAAATCATGATTCTGTTCCTTTCAAAACGTTCCAGACAACCAGACTGCCCAGGATCAAGCCGCCGGTCAACAGCATCAAGGTAAATCGTATTCCTGTATTGAACTTGAGATCCAGGTAGTGTCCCAGCCAAGCACCACCCACAGTGGTGATGGCCAGCGGCCACCCTACCATGCCCAACACGCCGATCCACCGCCAGAATGTTCGATGGCTGGTGTCTCGGCGACGGTGGCGGGCAAAATCACGTTGCAGCGTCTTAGCCAATTGACGCTTATCCTGGGCCACTTTGTCCGTTGAGGTGTCGATTTCAGAGTTCGAAGATTGTTCGTTGGGTAAGCTCATAACGGCCCCCGTAACTGTCGGGCGCGGCGGTCTTCCTGCAGTTCGTTCAGTATACTCGTCTGAATGCTGGAAATCGCATTGCGGACTTCCAATTCTGCTCTCGGCTGCTGCAACTGCCTGGTCAGTTCTGAAATGACAGCCTGTTCATTAATTCCCGATACGGCAAACGGTGTCAGCAGTTTGGCGATTTTTCCGTCGCAGGTTAATAGTCCACCAGCGGACCCAACGAATTGCGTCTCGATGGATTGATGAACCAGAATCAACCCTGGTTCAATGGCCAAAATAACGGCCTCCATCTTCGGCCGTAAGCCAACCTGGCCGGTCTCCGTCACGACGCGTACCGAGCGAGATTCAAACTTGACGACTTCCTGTTGAGGAGTTGTCACAATGAAATGGAGAACGTCAATCGTTACCAACCTCGCTAAGATCACCAATCATGAAAAACTTACCCTCTTGCACGTGATCCACATCGCCGCGAACGATGGATTCGACTCCTTCAACGGTGCGTTCAATGTCCACGCTTCGCCCTGGAATCCCGGTGAACGACTCGGCGACAAAAAATGGCTGGGTCAGAAAGTTTCGCAATCGCCGGGCTCGATTCACTGTCGTGCGATCTTGCTCGGACAGTTCGTCCATCCCCAGCATGGAGATCAGGTCGCGGAGTTCTTCGTATCTTCCCAGCAAGGCGCGAGCTGATTGGGCGGCATCATAGTGTCGTTGCCCGACCACCGCTGGGTCTAATGCCTTGGATGACGACTGCAGCGGATCAACCGAGGGATACAGCCCTTCGGCGGCAATCTCCCGGGACAACACAACGGCACTGTCCATATGCCAAAACGTGTGCGTGATCGCGGGATCGGAATAGTCATCGGCGGGCACGTAAACAGCCTGGATCGAGACCATCCCGCCCTGTCGCGTCGCTGTGATACGCTCTTCCAGAGCAGCGATATCTGCTGCCAACGTGGGTTGGTAGCCAACACGAGAAGGCATTCTGCCCAGCAAACCGGAGACTTCCATGCCAGCCTGAACGTGGCGATACACATTGTCGACAACGAACATCACGTCCTTGCGTTTGATGTCGCGGAAATACTCGGCAACCGCCACAGCGGATAGTCCGACCAGAAAACGTGCTCCCGGTGGCTCTTTCATCTGTCCGAAAACCATGACCATCCGGTCCATGAATCCCCGACTGGAAAGCTCTTGCCATAGTTCCAGGCCTTCACGAGAACGTTCGCCAATTCCTGCGAACACCGCCACCCCCTGATGGCCTTCGACCGCGTTGTGCATGAACTCGGTCAGCACCACTGTTTTGCCAACTCCGGCTCCGCCAAAAACAGCGACCCGACTGCCATAGGTAAAAGGAGAGAACAGATCGATAATCTTGATTCCGGTCGGATAGACTTCACCTGCTCCCCGACGCTGGGAAGGTGGCGGTGGATCATGATGAAGCGAAACTCGTTGTTCGGCATCGATCGGTTGACCGCCGTCCAATGGGTTGCCTTTGAGGTCGACAACTCGCCCGAGCAGCGAATCTCCCACCGGAATAGAAACTTGCATCCCGGTGGCAATCGCCCGGCTTCCGAGTTTCAGCCCACGGGTTGAATCAATCGCAATCGTACGAACCTTCTGGTTGCCCAGATGGCTATGCACGATCGCCGTTAAGCCGTGGTCGTCGCCAAATTCAACTTGCTCACCAATTGGGGGAACGACCACAGGAAATTGCACATCGACAATCGTACCGCGAATTCCAGTGACCTTGCCAAAAGAATGAGTCGCATTTGTCATCGGAATGTCTTTCAGTTCGCCCTCGACCTGGAACGACATTCAAATTCTATTTCAAATCCATGCCAGGCACTATCCAGCTGAGAAACAACACCCACCAGCTTTTCGCGGGACCGCCGCCGGTCGACTGGAACCAATCAGCATCAACAGATCCGCGGCAGCTGCTCGCCGATTGGCAGCGTGATGACTCGGGAGGCGCCGATGGCGGTTTTGGATACTACCATCCCGGGATGGGCTTCGACAACACGGCCGATGATCGCGGACTTGCGGCCGAGCGGATGCTGGTGCATCGCTGACAATACAGATTCAGCGTGCTCGGCCGGCACGATGGCAATCAACTTGCCCTCGTTGGCGACCAATAGCGGGTCAAAGCCCAGAATCTCGCAAGCCGATTGAACCACCGGGTCAACTGGAATCCTGGCGTCTTCGATTTCGATGCCATAGCCAGACGACTGCGCGATCTCATTCAAACTGGCCGCCGCGCCACCGCGGGTTGGGTCACGCAAGACGTGGATCTCGCTCGTGACCTCCAACATCGCCGCCACCAACGTATTCAAGGCTGCTGAATCACTCTCGAT
>CAZJEK010000002.1:50536-91013 GCA_964545005.1 uncultured Pirellulaceae bacterium | reverse complement strand
TGATTGACCGCTAATCGTTCGATTCCGACCTGCATTGGTTATCAGGACGCTCTCCTGCCTGGCCAGGCCTCTGGTTCGATTGTTCGATCAATTGCCCCGCCCAGCGGCACCGATCATTCTGACTCGGGAATGCTTACACCCTCAGGCGCGAACGTGATCTCTCGATCGTTGGCAACGGGCGTTCCCGGTGTACTGCGACCCTGAGATACCTGGCGGCTCAGCGACAACAACAATTCGTTGACCTTATCGGGATGCGTATCGACTAAATTTTGTTGTTCACCACGATCAGTTTTCAGGTTAAACAACTGAAGCGGTGGCAATTTCTGCTTCTTGGCATCGGCTTCACGAGGAGCACTCCAGCCGCCACTGCCGGCAGACAAGCAGAGTTTCCACTCGCCTTCCCGAATGGCGAACGAGCCGCCAATAGAATGGCTGATCAGGCTGACGCGCTCAGTTTGTGCTTGCCCGTGGAACGCTGGAACCAGGCTGAACGAATCTTCCCCGCCGCGATCCTGTTTGGAGTACCCGGACAGTTCCCGAACGGTGGCGTAAATGTCCGTCAAACAGGCCATCGCTTGCGTCTGTTGCCCGGCTTTGATTCCGTCCGGCCATCGGACGATGAAAGGGACTCGATGGCCGCCTTCATAGATATCTGCTTTGTGGCCCCGGAAGCCAGCACTTGGATCATGGTCAAACTTTTTTAGCACGCTGAAGTTTCCTTCTGGTGAACATCCGTTGTCACTGGTAAAGAACACGATCGTGTTGTCGTCAATTCCTGTCTCCTTCAAGGTGGCCATCAGTTGTCCGACATGGTGATCGACCTGCATGACAAAATCGGCATACGGATTCATTCCGCTGGCCCCCTTAAACGGCGGCACCGGAACAATCGGCGTGTGCGGAGCAGGCAGGGCCAGATACAGAAAGAACGGTTTTCCCTGCTTGGCCGCAGGTGCTCGCTCCTTGATGTGGTCGATGCTTTTTTGAAACAGGTGGGGTAGAACTTTCTCAATATGGAAGTCCGAACCGATGGGGCCTTTACGGTACCAGCCGTACGGGTCCTGCCGTTTGGTGACACCCTCCTGGCGATCAGGAACAGCCGTTACGTTCCCAGTATCGACCCACACATAAGGCGGCATATCCAGTGAGCCGCAGTGTGCGTAGTAACCATCAAAGCCATTGATATCCGGACCATTCTTGACAGGTTGAGTGAAGTCGATCTGCGTCCCCTTACCGTTTGGCTTGGCGACGCGAGCCCAGTCCCAACCCAAGTGCCATTTGCCGATCATCTGCGTGTGATAACCCGCGTCTTGCAGCATCTGAGCCATCGTCGCACGATCCGCCGGAATCAAATGGTCACTGGTCCCGCTGAGCACCCCCCGCGCGAGCCTTGAACGCCAGTTGTAGCGTCCGGTCAACAATCCATATCGCGTTGGCGTGCAAACGGAACTGGACGAATGAGCATCAAAGAAAGTGATCCCCTCGGACGCCATGGATTGCAGGTTGGGCGTTTTAATCTTGCAATCAGGATTGGTCGGCGAAACATCGCCAATCCCCAGGTCGTCGGCCAGAATAACAACCACATTGGGACGAAGATTGTCGTCAGCGACCAGCCATCCGCTCAACAGGCACAGCAGCAAGGTGGGCAAAAGATAGATGGTAGGTCGCTTCATGATGGTCCTCGTTAAAGTTTACGTTTCGATCACTCTAAACGGCAGAAGCACACTATGCCACCGGTTGATTCGGATTATCGGCTCCATCCATCGGTGTATGTCCACCCCCTAACCATTCGTTACGAAACACTGGCAACAATCAGAATTCCCTGTCAGCGATAAATTCGACACCGATTTGCGATTTGTCGGGAGATTCGTCGCGTAAAATAATACCTTTCGAGCGGAGCAACAACGCAATGACTGTAATGCAGAAAGTCGAGTTATGAAAACGTCACGTCGTGAATTCATTCAGTGTGCTGCCGCCGCTGGGGTAACGGTGGGACTGCCGCGGGTGCATACGTCTGCATCTGCGACCGCAAGTCGATCATCGTTGGAGCGGCTTGGCATTGGCGCGATTGGCATGCGGTATCAGGGAACCGTCATTGCAAACAAGGCGCAGGCCCACGGCGATGTGGTGGCCATCGCGGATGTCGATGCGGAGATTCTTGACAAGGCGAAAACGGAGTTCGGCGGCAAAGCGATCACCTTTGACGACTACCGCGAAATGCTTGCGCGCGACGACGTCGACGTGATCACCATCGGTACGCCCGATCACTGGCATACCAAGATGGTCATCGACGCCTGCCGGGCCGGCAAAGACGTCTATTGCGAAAAGCCGTTGACACTGACGATTGACGAAGGCAAACTGCTGGCCGACGTGGTACAAGAGACCGGCCGCGTGGTGCAAGTCGGTTCGTGGCAGCGCAGCGACTCGCGGTTTCGTTTGGCGATCGAGATGATCCGCGCCGGGCGGCTCGGCAAACTGGAGCGGGTAGAGGTGGTGCTTGGCAAGAACAAGGCCGGGGGCCCGTTCCGCCGGCAGCCAGCGCCCAAACACCTCAACTGGGACATGTGGCAAGGGCAAACGCCGGAGATGCCATACATTCCGGAACGTTGCCACTACACGTTCCGCTGGTGGTACGAGTATTCGGGCGGGCAGATGACCGATTGGGGCGCGCACCACATCGACATCGCCCAGTGGGGGATCGATTCGCTACCGGTCGAGATCGACGGAAATTGCAAACTGCCCAGCGTGGAAGACGGCTACAACGTGGCAATCGACTTCGGCGTAAAGTACAAATACGCCAATGGCGTTGAGATGACGGTCAAAGATGGCGGCCGCAACGGCGTGATGTTCACCGGCAGCGAAGGGCGGATCTTCGTCAACCGCGGCACGGTCGATGGCAAGCCGGTCGAAGACCTAAGGAACAATCCATTACCGCGCGAGCAGTTCGTCGCGTACGACTTCGACAATCATCAGCGGCCGGAGCGGGCCGGTAAGCTGGACGCCATCATCAACCACATGGGCAACTTCTTCGATTGCATCAAGTCGCGCAAGCGGCCGATCTCGGACGTTGCCAGCCAGCACCGCAGCATCAGCACCTGCCATCTGGGCAACATCTCGATGCGCCTGGGCCGGCCGTTAAAGTGGAATCCCGAGACGGAGTTGTTCGTGGACGACAAGGCGGCCGATGGCTGGCTGAGCCGCGAGCAAAGGTCCGGATTCGAGATATCTTAGCGCCCGCCAATGCTCTCAAGTGAGGCCGTATCATGACACGCAGCACCGATCTCAACCAACCGCCCCCGCTTTCACGACGTACCTTCTGTTCGGCAACTGCTGCGGCGCTCACGAGTGGCCTGCTGCCAACAGTCACGTTTGGAGCAGAGTCGCAGGAAGACTTTCGTTTCAACTACCTGTTGGCTTCTGCCATGTACGGGAAACAAAAGCTTGGGGACCTGCTTCCCGAAGTCCGGAAGACCGGTGCGACGGCCATCGATATTTGGCGACTCAAGCATGCCAATCAGCGCGAGCAAATCGCCGAGATGGGTTTCGATGCCTGTGCCGCGCAGCTGAAGGAACACAACGTCCGGATTGCCGCAACGACGATCTGGGGCGGCAATTACGTGCCCGAACTTGATTTCGTCAAACACTTTGGCGGTAATCTGCTGGTGACCGGATTCGTGCCTGAATCGACGACCAGGCAGGCCGCCGTCGCGTTCGTCAACCAACATCGGCCGGGCATCGACAAGGCGGCGAGCCTTGGCATCAACATTGCATTCGAGAACCACGGTGCGTCGCCCGACGACATGCGTCGTTTCGCTGATGCAATCCGTAAAGTGCCTGGCGTCGGTATTGCGTTCGCCCCGTATCACCTGCCGCAGGACACCGAGATCCTGGGATCGCTTATCAAAGACCTCGGGCAGACAATCAAGCTGTTTTACGCATGGCAGCACGGCATGGGTTGCATGAAGAAGTTGCCCAAAGAACAGGAGCTGCTCCAAATGCCGGGTCGCGGCGACCTTGATTTCGCGCCGCTTGTCGATGCATTGAAGTCGATCAACTATTCGGGCTGGACCGAAATCTTCATGCACCCGGTGCCGCGCGGCGTGCCGATTCTGGAGACAACCGCCGCAGTCACCGCAGAGATCAACCGAGCGCGCGATTACCTGGAAAACCCGCCAAAGAATCATTGACAACCCGGTCTACAACGTTCGATACCCACGCTGTCGACACAAGAAGTCAGCGAAGTTCGGTCATTTCGCTGGTGCTGTCGGCGAAGCTTGCTACGGGTACATCGATGGCATGCAGCATTGAGACGAACAGGTTGGCCAGTGGGACCTTCTTGTCGCCGAGGAACTTGTGCAGTTTCCCGTGCTGAAACCCCAAGCTGTTTCCACCAGCAAGATGGATAGGATAGTTTTTGGTGTTGTGGGCCTGATGGGGATGAGCGGACCCCCACAGCACAACCGTCCGATCAAGCATGTTGCCGTCCCCCTCCGGCGTGTCGTGAAGTCGCTGCAGAAAGTAAGCATGCTGGATGGCGCGCCAATTATCCCATTGGCCGGAGATATCGTCTGGACGTTTGTGTGAAATGTCGTGCGTATTTCCGCTGTAGCCAAACAGATAGTGCGCGTAGTTCTGCAATTCTGATGCGCCGGACTGTTCGCTTTCGAGCATGAATGAGATATAGCGAGTCATGTCGGTCTGCAATGCCAGGTAAATCAGGTCATACATGCAGCGCGTGTAGTTCTCGGGATCTTCCGCGGTGACTTCGAGATTCAGCGAGGCGGTATCTATCTCCGGCAGCGGCCGGTCGATCCACCGACGTGTTCGTTCGACTCGTTTTTCCACCGCGCGAACGGATTGCAGGTATTCGTCAAGTTTGGCCTGATCGTTCTTGCCGAGCCGGCGGTGGAGACTTTTTGATTCTTCGAGGACGAGATCGAGTACGGAGGCCTGTTCGTCAAGATCACCATTGACGCGAGAGCGATCCCGCCCATCAAAAGGGCGAAACAGACGGTTAAAGATTTCTCGCGGTTTGTTGAGCGACGGAATGGGTTTGCCCGGACCGTAGTGGGAAAGCGTTTTGCAACGACCGTAACTACCGGTTCCTCCCTCGGTACCGAGAACCAGCGACGGGTACCGTGTCTTGTGACCGTGGATCCCCGCGGCCACTTGATCGATCGAGATGTTATTGGTTTTGTGTTTCCCGGTCATGTCTGCCCCAGTTGCAAATACATCACCGGAGCTGTGTCCGCCCAGTTTCCACCCGCCGGCGTGATCGAGACCCTGAATATAGCTGACGTAATCCTTCAGCGGTTCAAATGGGGCCGATGACTTGTTGAACGAGAGCGGACCGGCATTCTTGCATGGCCACCAACTCCAATCCGGATGAGGCTGCTGTGCCATCCGCGGATCAGGAACACCGGACTTGGCTTCGGGCATGTAGGCGCCATACGAAAAGTAGCTGACCACCATCCGCTTCGGCAGTTCGGTTGGAGCGTTCATTCCCCAGGACATGCTCTCGAGAAATGGCAACGCCAAGGCGGCTCCGGTTCCCTTGAGGAGTTCGCGTCGATTCAGATGCCATGATTTCTGGGTCATCGTTATTTCCGTTTCAGGAAGAGTTCGCTTTGACAAATCGACACAATCAGATCCTGTAATCGATAACCGTTTGCCTTCGATTTCTCGACAATCGACTCTACCTCTAAATGATCGCGATACGAAAGACGAGTAAGGCGACGTCCCAGCGCATAGCTGAGCAGACGCCGAACCACATTTGCGGCAATGTCATCGGATCGTTCAGCGATCAGGTAAGCCTTCAAATCATCCAGCCCGTTCACGATTGGACCGCCAGGAAGCTTGGATTCAGCGTCCACGTTGACGGTGTAAACCTGTGCCAGGTAATCATTGTAACCGGCCAAATCCTGGTGTTTCTCTTTTTCGAAACCGCGAATTCGTGTTCCATCTTTCGGAACCATGGGTTGAAATCGCCCGATGGCATTGTACCGCTCGAAGGGAATCCCCCACGGATCGAGCCGCGCGTGACATTCGTTGCAGCTTGTTTTCTGCCGATGCTGACGCAACAGGTCCTTGATGTTTGATGCTGTTTCGGCGGATTTTCCGGCCGAATCTTCCAGGGCAGGCACGTCTGCTGGCGGATCTTTAACATCGTCACCCAGAATCGCCTCGCGAAGCCAAACGGCACGATAAATCGGATGCGGTGCCGATCCGGTACTGGTGCCAATCAACACCGAGCCATGTGTGAGGATTCCACCGAGTCGCGAGTTGTGTTCAAGTGGCACGCGCCGCAATTCAGGCCCATGAACACCGGTGACTCCGTAGTGAGCTGCAAGTCGCTCGTTCAGCATGGCAAAATCTGAATCGACAATGTTCAACAGACTCTCGTTGCGTTCAGTCAACTCAGCCAGAAATGCAATCGTTTCCTCAACCATGTCATCCCGGATCGTGGGCCTGAATGGAACTTCTTCCCCAGCATGTTGCCCCCGCGCGACGAGGTACAGGAATCGTGGAAACAGCTTCGTGTTAATGGGGATCTTGCGACACTTATCCAGCGCGAGCCATTGGGTCGCGAAGTTGCCAATAAAATCGTGTGAGCGTTTGTCAGCCAGCATACGGCGGACCTGTTCTGCAACGACCGATTCATCATCAAGGCGTTTCTGGGAAGCCAATTCGAACAGCGTCTCATCAGGCATCGATCCCCACAAAAAATACGACAGCCTGTTGGCGATATCGTAGTGCCGCGTCGCTCCGGTCGTATCAGAAATGTGATACAGGAAATTCGGTGACGCCAGTGCCACTGCGAGTGTGCTGCGCATGGACTGTTCCAGGGTGTCTCTTCGAGAGGCGTAGATCTGATGAATCCGTACGTAGTGACTAATCTCTTCTGGTTGAACAGGCCGGCGAAACGCTCTTGTTAGAAAACGCTTCAGTACTTGTCTGACGTAGGCATCTCGATCGTTGTCTCGCAAAGGCGAATCGAAAAGAATCTGTCTGTGATGATCCGGCGGCCATGACTCCGAAAAAGGAGCTTCAAAATCGATCCACTCAATCACGGCACGCGGCCGGGTTGCGGGATCAAGCCGGTCATTGAGTGTGCCGTCGTCAAACAGATTCTGGGGCGTGATCACCATGGCCGCAGGAATGGTCACCAGGTTGCCGGTGCGCGTACCACCTCGACGAAATTGTCGCTCCGGTTCCCACGGATGGTTTTCGATCCGCCCGTAGAACTCATAAACACGAGGCTCGTTGTCATCCTTTTTCAGATGGATCGTGCCAACCGGTTCAAACGGAGACGCTCCAATATCGCCAGCCAGCGAATAGCCCATGATCAGACGCAAAGGCAACTCGGACGTTCCCTCTGGAAAGACGCCTGACGCCTTGACCCGGATGCGATATCCACCGTTTTGCGGCCATTCCTTAATGCTCAGGCCGTCCTCGGGACTGCCTCGCTTGTTCCCCTCGATCGCCAGCTCGGCAGGGCCTTTGTCACTCTTCCATTCCCGACGAGCTTGAGCAACTTCCGGCTTGATGGCATCAACGATCGCCACAGCCATCGCCCTCTGCGCAATCTCCTCATACCGTTCGAGTTGCTCGCCTCCCATCAACAGATACTGGGGATTGTTATTAAAGCGGTAAGGTCTCGATGGATCCTCCGGCAGATGCTTTGCCAAATTCAGTTCAATCCCCAGCAGGTCACGCAGCGTATTCTGATACTCAAAGTTGGTAAGGCGACGTGCCGCGGGGGTAGATTCGTCATTTTCGAGTTTCATGAGGGCCGCTCGAAAACGCTCTCGAAGCCACTGAATCGCGGCCTCTCTTTCATCGCCAGAGGGTTGCGGTTCGTCATCGGGCGGCATGGTCCCGGAGCCAAGCACTTCCAATATCAGTTTCCACTGCTTTAGATCATCACCGGTTGTCGGTATTGCTGGAAACTCATGCAAGGAGACGTCAGCCTTTTGCGTTTCCGCTCCATGACATCGAACACAGTAGTGATTGAAAAACTTCCCCACGTCGTCAGTGTGCGAAGCCTCCGCAGACACAGGGCACATGATGAAAAACAGAATCGCTGAAACGACGCCCCATGGTGCCATGGGCGATCGAAAACGGCTTGAAACTGAATCGTGAGAAACCATTTGTGTCGCTATTGAAGTTCGTCTCGGTCGATCGCGCCTGTGTATTTGTCGAGAATTGCTTTCAGCCCGGATCCAACTCGATCAAAGACGGCTTTGTCAAAGCTCAAGCAATGCCATCAGCCAGTTCAGCCAGCTGTTGCTCGTCAACCAGCTTATTCGAATCGATGGTTATCTGCCGAATTTTTTTCAGACCATTTTCAACCTGATATTGAAGTCTCGATCGGTGGCTCCTGTTTGCACGATCTCACATCGCAGGATCTGATCGAGAAAAGGTTCGTTCTGGCCCAGGAAATTCGATATCATGCAGCAATCGCGATTCACAAGGCCCAATCTGCTTGTCCCGGAGAACGTCGAGCCATGATTTTTTCACTTCAAAGCCTGGCCATCCAAAACCTGACGATTCTTTTGGCAGTCTGTTCGATTGCTTTGAATGCCTTTGTCCTGCAAGCTGCGACGCAAGAGAAGCCCCCAGCGAAGGCTTCCGCGATCGACGTGCTGCAAACCGAAATGGCGGTTGGCCTGATCGCTAACGATTTGACCCGGCTTCGCGAGAACCTCACGTCTCTGACCAAGGATACGCCCATTAGCATCGAGGGCACCATGATTGACTCGTTCTTCTATAACGCTGCCGGATTTTCATTCAATATCAATAAGACCTTCGACCGCCGAGGGCCAGGAGGAATCTTTGCAAACAACATTGAGGGCGACTGGGTGCCCTGGCTGAGCTATCCTCTTCGATCTACCGAAGCAGCGAGCAAAGCCTTGTCGGTGGACCTTGGGAAGAAACAGTTTCAAGGGAAAGTCCTGGCTCTTTCCAATCGTCAGGCTCCTTACGTACTGCTGAAGGACCGTCAACTATCACTTGCGATGAACTGGCTCGGATCGACGAATCGTCAGCGTGTCAACAAGGCCGAAATTGTTGATGGCATTCTCGAACAGGGACGCACTTTGCGGAGTTTCATGCCTGAAGTTCAGCAATCCAAATACGATTCCTGCGATGCGGTTTTGATGTTGAGCGCTCAAAAGTCGCGTGAGTTTTGGGGAGCCATCCTGGGGCAGCTCTTTGAACCCGGCAAGTCTGACGATGAACCTGGTCTGCTGGAGAAATTTTCCGCCGCCGGTGATGAATTAGTCGCCGGGCTGGCTCGGATCGACTTGAAGGATGGAATTCACATTCAAACGGAATCGCTGTTTGACCCACTAAAAGAGAACATCGCCTCTCACGAACTGATTGAACAGATCCGTGGCGGTGATCAACCGAGCGACTTGAACCTCCTTCCATCCGGTGACTATATCCTGGCTGCGGCTGCGAAGGGGCATGGCCAGCAAAACGCAGCGTTGGCCAAAGGATTGATCCGCACGCTGGTCCGCAACATCGCGCAAAACGGGCAAATCCTCGATGCCGATAGCCAGGTCGAATTCTACCAACAGTTGGGCGTCATCTGGGAACAGCTAAACGGAACCCGGCTGGCAGTTTATCGGACAAAAATGGCGGCCGCCGAAAACGGAGCCGACGCCGACCCAATCGGAGTCCTGGTTGCCGTAGCAATCTTTGAGACTGAGCAACCACGCGCGTTGTTGAATCAGGTTGCACCGTTGATGGATTTCGTTAACCGCTCGCTGGAAAAACAGCGACAGCCAATTCGATTTCGCTATCGGAAAAATGCTGGCAGACTGGGTGGGCACCGCGTCGATCACCTGACCATCGACTCCCAGCGCTTGCCCGACAAGCAGCGAGAACAATTCGAAAAGTTCCTCGGGCCCGATGCAGCCACCATCCAACTGGTTCAGTTGGAAAACCAAATCGTTGCTCTGGCCGGATCTCACCAGGCGTTTTTTGAGCGGGCGGTCGCCGACATCGTGGCTGGTAAACCGGGACTGGGAGCCGATCCTGCTTTGCAGCAATCGCAAGCGAAAATCGACGCCCGCCGAAAAATTGAAATGCATGTTTCGATGGAAAACATTGGAGTGCTGTTGCTCTCGACTCGTGGTAGGCGAAACGCTCCACGCCCCTACAAGGATCCGCAAGCCGCAACGTCGGTGGGCTTTATTTTTGAACAAGACCGCCTGGGTCTGGATTTCTGGTTGCCCAAGTCCGAATTCGCCGAGGTCATCAGAATGGGTTTCAATGGGGTTTTCCGACCGTAATCAGACGGTCAGTAGGGTTATCTTGTCAAAGATGGCTTGGCAAAAAAGTGGAAACTGCTCGACCCATTTCGATTGATGGAGCTAAACGCCCAATGATGAAACCAATGACCGAATCCGAACTGGTTCGCTTTGCGTCAGATGGATTCGTTGCGATCCCTCAGTTCATTGACGCTGAGGCGTTGCATGGTTTGCATTCGCACCTGCAACGATTTATTTCCGAGATCGTTCCACTCTTGCCACCCGAGCAGGTCTTCTACGAAGACAAAGATCGATTGGCAACCTTGAAGCAGATTCAACACCTGGAAAATCACGATCCTTGGTTTCACGATCTGTTGACAAGCGGTCATTTTCGGGAACTCGCCGAATCCCTGTTGGCTGGTCCAGTCATCCCCAAAAACCTCCAGTTTTTTAATAAACCACCCGGCGTGGGCCAACCTACCCCGCCTCACCAGGACGGGTTCTATTTCATGCTTGACCCCTGCGAAGCCGTCACGATGTGGCTGGCATTGGATGACGTGGATGAGGAGAACGGCTGTGTTCGATACGTGCCAGGTTCGCACCGATCGGGGATGCGAGCACACGCTCGAACCCTAACACTCGGCTTCAGTCAGGGGATTGTCGACTTCCCGACCAAGGAAGATCGCGAAAACGAACTCGCCTGCCCTGCCCGCCCAGGTGATTTGCTCGCCCACCATGCTCTGACCATTCACCGTGCCGAAGGAAACCGTTCTCCAAATCGCACAAGACGCGCGTTGGGATTCATCTATTACAGCGAGCGCGCCCAAGAAGACACGCAACGCCACGCAGCATATCAACGGCAACTCGCAAACGACATGCGGTCTCAAGGAAAAATCTGAATCCACATCGTTCGTTAGTCAACAGACCGTTTTGCGCCAGACCGTTTTGCGCAGACGGCTTTGGCAAAATTCAGTTGTCTCGATTGCCGCCAACCTGGGGCCGATCGGTACCCCGATTAGATTTTTCAGTTCAAGTGTTCTTTCAGACGTTCAAGCAATGTCTCGTCCTGAAGCACGATCAGCAACGCAATGACGAAACCGATCACCAAAACCACAAACAGCAGAAACATCAATACGAGGCATCCGGGTAAGCAGGATCTCCTGTTCTGGCCGACGACCTGAACCTCGGTAACGGGAACCGGCACAGATTTGCCGAGCGCAGGCTGAACGGGAATCGAGGGTGGCAATTGCGCTCGCCCATTACGAAGCTGTTCGATTTCAGCGCCGCAGTGACCACAAAATTTGGCCGTCCTCGCGTTGGTCTGCCCGCACTGCTGGCAAATGATCTGACCCGGCCGCCCAGCCGCATCCGCTTGCGGCAACGGACGACCACACCCCGGACAGTATCTGGGATCGCCCGACACGATCTGCTGGCAGTGGGGACAAGTACGCATTATCAAAACTTGAAGTTGAGTATTGAGTCGTGGTGTCTGATCGAACCGGATTGCGGGACCATTCAACCCGAGCCAGCAATCGGTGTCCCGCAAGCCGCACAATACCTGGCTGAGGGAGTCAACATGGCCCCGCATTGCTCGCAAAACTTTTGCCCGGCAGCAGATACGGGTGGCGACTGCTCAGGGTTTGGAGTCACCGGAGCAGGACGGACGATGGACTGTTGGGTCAGGTTGCCTGCTTGATCGTAGTGGAACCGAACTTGTTCCAAGTCGGAATGCACACCGACGATTCGGTTGCAGGCGTCGTATTGATATTGAAAAACTCGTCTCATTCGTACCTCACAATCCTCCCGCAAGGGATTCGTCCCCGCTGGTTGCTGTTTGAACAGCGGAACGTTACTCACCCAGTTGCTTCAACCAGGGCCAAATCTTGTCGCCCAGACCTTCCGGCTGGTCACCATCGTCCAGTTTTCCGTCACGCGCATTCTGGGCAGCATTGTCCAATGACATGTCGGAGGTCAAATCCTTAAACCATTCCGAGAACTTGCCAGTCCATTTGGTATTCTCTTTCGCTCCTTCCGGGTTGTACTCACCTTCCAAAGTGAGAGGATCTTCGGTCAGCTCGGATCCTACCGTGAGCCAGTCGGGAAGCGACAGACTCTTGATCCACTCAACAGGACGTCCAATATTCTCGCGAATGATGTCACCGATGCTCCATTCGGGTACTTCTTGAGGCGGTTCGTTGTCCTGGGCCGTACAGTTTTGGAGCGCAATATTAATCGGCTTCAACGGATTGGCTTTCATGGCATCTGGCACTTGGGAGACTGCTTTGACGACCTTGATTCCCGTGTCAACATTTTCCGCGCCGGGCAGCTTGCTGGTCCAACCCGAAGAAGACTGCGCGTGTTGCGAGACCGCGTATTGCCCTTTGACAAATCGCGTCGCTGGATCGACCGCCGAATACACCTTGCCACCACTGAGGCCAGCCGGATCGACTTCATTGACTGGGTTATTGTTAACGTAAAGATAGTCGTGGAATCCACCTTCGAATCCAATCGGGTCGCGCTGTAGAAAACGGCCCAACGTCGCGCTGTAGCACCGGTTGCGCATGTGAAAGTAGCCGTCGCCGTCATCGACCACCCCTTGCCGACCAACAAAACTGAACAATAGTCGGTAGTCTGTATCGCCCTGATGATGCGGCCGGCCAAACACGTCGTAACAAAACCGATCGGTAATCTGTCCCGACTGACCGCTGACCAGCACTACACTTCCCAGCCGATCAAAATGGAAAAACCTCCCCTGGTCACCGTCCCTGGCGGCCAACAACTCGCCATTCCCGTAAACAAAACTGCGAACCGGTTCCGCGTCCGCGCCCCGGACTTCGAGGATTTCACCATCGATACCATGATAAATGAACTGCTGACGATCACCGTATGACACGTTCACTCGCTGGCCAATCGCGTTGTAAGCAAACGTTCGCTGTCCGGCGCTGGTCGCCCAGCCGGTCATTCGATTGAAGGCATCATAAGTAAATTTGATGTGACTGTCTGATTTCCGGATCTCAATCAGATTGCCGTCGGGGTCGTAGCCTAGTTCTGCTGCGCCACGCCGGACCAACTGCCCCGCAGCATTAAATTCCATTTTCAGCTCGCCCTCATCCCAACTGGCTTCACACCAATCAGTTTCAACGACGGCCCGAGCCAGATTGCCCACAACGTCGTATTGATACTCCGCCCGATACTCGGCGTTACGGTTTTGGGAATGCAGCACACCTGAAATCTCATGGCCCGCGAAATCCCATTCCGTTTTCCAACCGTTGGAATAGTTGATCGACTGAAGATCACCAGCCGTCGAGTAACTCAAGTCAACCCGGTTGTTGTCCCATACGACTTCCTGGGCCCGACCGTTGGCGTCGTATCGATAGCGAACTTCGAGTCCACTGGGATAGCGAACCTGAATCGGACGGTCGTTGGCATCATACTCATAAGCCGTTTCACTGCCGTCGGGGTAAATAATGCGTCGGCACCTCAGTCCACGATCATATTCGAAACGAGTCACGCCCGTTTCATCGGCAATACCTTGAATCAAACCGTCCGCGTTGCGTTTAACGACAGCAATCGGCGTTTCGGGGTTATCCTTGCTGACGATCGCAACGGTTCGTCCCTGCCGGAATGTAACGCAATCGCCACGCCGATTTTTCATCCGTTTCAAGTTTCCTGACGCATCGAAGCTCCTGGTGATCGAGTTTCCGAATTCGTCGATCTCTTCGGTTGACCTGCTGGACGGATCGTGTCGAAACCGCTTGCTCAGCGTGCCGGGCCCCTGAATCTCGGTCAACCAGCCACGATCGTCATAGGACAATTGAACCGCTTGGCCGTCAGGATATTCCAGCCTGTTTCGCCGTCCCATGCTGTCAAAGCTGTATCGGTGAATCGCACCGTTAGGCAGCTTCATTTCGGTCATTCGACCGGCCTGGTCATAGCCAAATTCGATCGGCTGGCCAGAACCCTGCCATTGTTGAGCGACGGTGAGATTCGGATTCAGTTGGTATCTGGTTGGTGGTTTACCTAAACGCTCGACCTGACACAGTGCACAGCAGGTATATTCAAATCGATCCGTGAGTCCACCTGGATAGCGATACTCAATCACTCGATCGTTACCGTCCCTGGTAATCTCGGTGCAGCTACCTGCGGGGTCCGTCACGGAGCTTAAGCGCAAACCCCAACGGTCATAACCAAATCGTACTGTCGATCCGTCGGCTGCGGTGATCGCCGATCGATTGCCAAATTGATCGTAGCTGAATTCCAACCTGCGACCACTGGGTAAAGTGTGCTGCACCAACTGCCCGAACTGATTGTAATTCAGCGTTTCATCAAGGTCTTCGACGCCAGAAATGCGCACCGGGTTGCCTGACTGATCGTATTCAATGTCGATATTGACTGAGTTGGAAACGATACCCGTCAGTTGTCCCTCAGCATCGTAGGAATAATGAAGTTCCCAACCATCACTGGACTGAACACCGGCCAATCGCCCTTGCGAATCATAGGTCCACTCACGCTCGCGTCCCTGAGCGTCTGTCGATCGATGCAAGGCACTGTTGTGATACGACAACTCAGACAACGATCCAGAAGAATCACTGACGCGCTGGAGGCAACCGTGCCGATGATGATAGGTCCTGCTCTGGCCTGTTGGAGGAGTAACCGTAATCGAACCATCTGGCTGAGTTCGGTAGGTTGTTGACGATCCAATTTCGTTGACCACTCGGGATATCACAGGACGTTTGCTGTCGAGCGAATAGCCAAAGGTAATCGTTCGTTTACTCTTTCCAATCTTGATTGAGGAGATCAGGTAATTGTGATTGTACTCGTACTCGATCGGTACGCCGGCGAGGTCGAGCACGTGAACCAAACGCCCTTCCCCGTCATATCCGAAGGTCGCTTGACGATCATCAGGCAATCGAAGTGCCTGGCACAACCCGGCTGCGTTGAATTCGAACTGAATTTTTCGCCCTGCGGGGTCGACCAGTTGCACCAGTTGACGATTGTCGTAGACCAGTTGCAATCGGTTGCCATAGGTATCATCCATTGATTCCAGCAAGTAGTCTTGTGAATCCTGCAGACGAAAATGTAGTTCCGTTCGATTCACGGGGTCGCGCAGACATAGCTTCCGTGGTAACGAACCGCCAGGCTGTACGTCAGTCGCAACGGTGATGAACGGACTGTCGGCGGGCGTCCCCTGAAAGTTCTCAGGCCAAAACCCTGTTCTGGCCGGATCGAAACGAAAGGCAGACACATTGCCACTACCTTTCTTCCACCACAATCGATCCTGCTGCCAGCGAATCAGGGACTCATATTGGAAACTCCAGGCCGTTCCAAACATGCCCCGTATCTGCGGCGCGGGGTTATACATCATGGTCAAGTTGATGCCAGGACCACGCCCGGCAATTCGGTAAATCGTGTCCTGAACAACGAGTGACAAGTTCGAGAGGTTTATCTGGAATTGGGGCAAACCGATTTCGTCCAAGAACGGACTTGGATGATCAAAGGCGCAATAGGGTAGATCTTGCTGGTCTCCCAAATTCTGCATTTCCGAATGGAAGGCATACAAACTCATGTGCACATTCCCCCTTCATCGAATGAGGAAAACGGATTGTCGTCTGGACCGCCAAGATCCCAAAACTGATCATCGAACAGGGAACTCGGCTGACCGCATTGAGTGCAATACACGTTTCCCGGCGGAATATTGGCACCGCAGTTCGAACACAAGGTTCCATAGCGTTGACCACATTCGGTGCAAAAAGCGCTTCCCGGTGGAATCTCCGCCCCGCAACGTTGGCAAAATTGCGAATCGAGTTCACCGTCTGGCTCACCTTCTTCGTAACCGCAGTAGGGACACGTCAGCAAGTCACCAATTTCGGCTCCGCAATTGCCGCAATGACGCAACGAATCAAATTCTGGCGGAGGGATGTCGCCGCCACCCAGCCATTGCCCGATCCAGAATCCCCAAGGAATTCCCATGCCAGCCCCCAAACTACCGGCGATCAAAACCGGGATGTTAGCCAGCAGGTTGTCGATATCGGCTCGGAACTCAGAAAAATTCCCGTCATCGCCGTGCACGTGTGCGAATCCGCTCAAACAAATCGTGGCGAACAGCATGAATGACAAGGATTGGCTGACGAGCCTGTTTCGGTTCCGAAGTCTGCGAATCTTTTGCCAAACGAATCCGGCGATTGATCCGTTCACGGTTCCGGTAAACGCGTAACTTAGAAAGACAGGAATCGCATTAACAAAGCCGTTGTCTCCTAATTTGACTGGAATCTGAAACAAGCCAAGCAGTGAATGGCCGCTGAGAAAGCACAAAATCTGGCTAATCGGAGGTGGGATGGCTACTTCCAGAAAACCAATCACCGTGGGCCCCTGGCCAGTTCCTTCCGTGAAACCCAGCAGGAAAAAGGTGAACATCGTATACAGGAACATCCATTTCACACGCCCCCGCCGAGGATGCCTGGGCGCGGCGAACTGAGCGTTGAACGGTGCCTGAGTTGGAGGGGCTTGCCTGTTTGGTTGCATGTCGCGACGGTGTCGCAACTCCAATGCCAAACTTCCCGAAGGCTGGACAAACTGGGACGCTTTGTTTCAGACAGCCGGGCGCGCGATTTGCTGGTTAATACCCTCCAACCAAGTCTGTTTCAAACCTCCTGTCGCGAGACCTCCATAGCATGCATCAACACCATAGTCGGATTCGTCGCGTTGCCTTTTTCCTGCTCAGCTTCACCAGCATCGCAGCACTCCTGACACACCTTCCGGGCTGGGTCAGCATGGCGGTGTGGGGCTGGGTGTTGCTACCGCTGTCGGCGGCGGCCATGATTGGATTGATCGTCTGGGGCAGAAAAGATCAGGACGATGAGTTTCTGCGTTGTATCTGGTTGGGTGCCGTTGGCGGATTGATTGGGACCATCGGCTACGATGTGTTCCGGGTACCTTTTCATTACCAGGGGCTCAACCTGCTCAGTCCGATCCGCGCCTATGGGATGTGGTTATGTGGATCCTCCCATTCGAGTTTCTTTACCGACGCGGTGGGGTTTACGTATCATCTTTCCAATGGAGTCACGTTTGGATGGATTTATGCGTTACTGTTTCACAAAAAAAGTTTCTGGTTTGCCGTGGCCTGGGGCCTGGTTCTGGAAACGCTGGCAATTGTCAGCCCCTTTGGGGAAGTCTTTGGACTGCGACAGTATTCCAATGCCGTGTTGCTGGCCTACTTCGCCCATGTGTTTTATGGCTGGCCGCTGGGCGTGCTTTGCCAGGACCAGCCAACGGGAACAAGCTGGATCGCGCAACTGTTTGCCAAACATGGGCTGGCCATCGCACTGTTCGGATCCATCCTGGTCGGAGTCTGGTTCGTGTCGGTACGTCCGGGGGGCAACGAGCGTTGGTCAGACTTGACGGTTGAAGTCAGTTCTGAAGTAATCCTGCCCACCTGGTCCGACGCACCGTTGGGGGACCAGATCACGGTCATCAACCCCAGTGACTCGGAGGTCAAAGTCGGTGTCCGCACGCCGACTGACCAAGGGCATGTCGTTAACGACTACACCATTCCGGCACAGGGATCGATCAAGGTGCCATTGGCACGAGAAGGGATTTACCAACTTCACTCGCCAACCTATCCAGCATTGAGGAGCGTATTTTGGTCGGTCAGTCGTGATGGTGACTACCGCCTGAACGGCGGCCAGGCTGAGGGTTCGAATCCTCCACAGAATCAGTAGGCTACCATTGATTGAGAATGAGTTGGATTCAATTGGAACCACGAACTAATATAGGAAACTTGGGAAACCTACTTCATCATTCTTGATTGGAAACATCATGATTAGCAACTTGATTAAGGCGGCTATGTCCGTCGCCATTTTATTCACCGTCACTTCACAGCTTTCGGCTCAGTGTTGCCACTCTACTTCAGCACCGGTTGTTGTTCCTGGTTACCAGCTGATGCCACAATGTTGTCCTGCACCGGCTTTTCAATGCTGCCCGGCGCCGAGCTGCTTCCAGGTTCCTCACTGCCGCCCCGTGCGCCGGTGCGGTAGTGTCCTACCGAGGGCCACTTGTTTGCAAGATTGTATCAATGACCCAGAATATGGCCGACCACTTCAATGCATGAAGCTTTGCATCATTAATGGGTACCCACCCACGAATGGCTGCTGCCCAACGCCGACCCCGAGGCCCCGATGTCGATTGTTCAATCGCTGCCGGTGAGCCATTTTACTTTGTCGCGGGGTCCACGGACTCAGGGGTCAAGGTTCCTGAGTCCTTTTCCGCATCGATTACAAGTCGACACCATCCGGTCGTCATGCTGTAGGGCAGAAACGAAACCTCGGCTGATGGGTAAGGGTCGTTTAGACCGCCGCGAAAAAAAACGGCATACTCGCCTTCCATAAATTTGATTTTGTCAACGTGCTCCCGTCCAGTGCTACCATCAAACAGACCGAAAGCGTTAGGTGGGTGAGCGAGGCTTTTTTCTTCGCTACGTTCTCCCCCGCTGCCAATTAGCCGAATCGCTGTGCGTTCATCATTGCCGACATAGTAACGGGTATTGGATCCGCTTCGAATCGCATATTCCAACTCTTCTTCGGTTGGCAAACGGAATCCGCCCGTGTCTTTTCGGCTCAACTCAGCCATATCACTCAGGTTCTCATAATACACCTGTTTTCCTGTATACCGTGAAACCTGATTCGCCAGCGCCAGGCAGCTTTGGAAGTTTAGCCTGGCATTCTTCTCTTTCCACCGGGTGTCGTCTTTTGTCTTTCGCACTGAGTCCAGATTTCTCGCAACATAATCCGGCATCGTTTGCATGGTTTCCATTAAATCAATCAGTTGACCATTGCCGACTGGAGTGACACTAATCCAATACGGTTTCTCTACCTTCACTGATTCACCTGCCGGTGGGTAGTCCCCGGAGAGGTTTAGCATTTCCCGGCTGATGAACGCGCCGGCCTCTGATTCGAATTCTCCCGGCAAGATCTTTACGAACGTAAGCTGCACTGAGTCGCCGCCGGGGACGTCAATCACAACATGCTTCCATTGCCGATTTTGAGATCCCTGAAGCTGACCACCTGATCGCGGCACGTCGACACCTAGTTTTTTCAATGCAAACCAGGTGGCCGAATGAACACCGCCATGGGGATTGGCGACATAGGCTTTGGAAAGCCACTCGACAATGACGTCCCTTTCCTGTTTGGTTACTTCATCACTTCGAAGCCCATTAATGGCGATGGCCGACGATAAGGCACTGATCAGGTCGCTGTTGTCTCCAATTTTGGAATGTGGCGCAAGATGTTTAATCAGGCCGCTAAACTTCGCTTGCCAATTTGCCAACTCGAGGATACCGATTGATCGTGCGGACGGGTTTTCTGATGCGTTCATGACTTTCGCGAGACTGGTCGAGTCACCCAACAAAGCAAGATGTATTGCCAATCGGCAGCAGGAAACCAAATCCGAGTTAGCGGTTGCCTCATTCTCTTCACCTTCTGAGTCCCGTCTTATAGCTTGCTCAATGCGTCGATCTACTATGCGGTTCCATACTGGGGCAAGTTCGTTCTTATGTTGCTCCGTGGTGACTGCCAAAGCCAGGCACTCATTTAACGACACCAGACTCATGTCCCTTGTGATTCCGGCAATCGCATCCTGATCTGCAGGGTCATTGACCAACCGAAGACAATTGGCTCGAAACCGTGTGTCTGGATTCTCATGCGACGCGGCGTCACGAAGGTGTTTTGCAAGGACCGTCAGTCTTGAAGTGAGCCCTTCAAGTTTCTGCTCAAACTCCTTTGGCGCACAAACCAGCGCATCGTTTAGATCAGACTCAAGCCGCGCTTCGCTGGCCCCCATTCCCCAAACACCCAACACCAACAGAATCGCCAGCAGTCCCGTCAGGCCCGCAACCTTTGTCACGGCAGTTTTGCTCGCCTGCGACCAGTAGGATTTAAACTGATTTTTTGTCGCCGAATCTGTGAACAAAGCGAACCGGCCAAAATCCCATAGCGACGGCAAAAACCGTCGATCTTTGGTGATACTCCACTGGTCCGCCAGATTTACCATCTCAGATCGCGCTCGCCCGGAGATGGTCTCGTTCTGTTTGGCATTGCCCCATTCTCGAATCGGCGTCACCAAAAAGTCATGCGTCAGATGATATGTGGGAATCGTTGATTCCGATCCCGCGTCGTCCTCGGCCAACTCCGTCCGACTGATCAGATTACAATCGAACTCAAGAAAGCGAATTAGTTCATCGAAACTCGCTTTTGACATGGGGACGTGACTTGATTCATACAATCTACCCCGCTCAACCGAAACTCCTTTCAAATCAGAAGACGTCTCTGGAAGCAGCTGTCGCAAAATCCCCCAAGCTTGCTGAGAATGGCGTTCGATGAACCTTGGAGTTTCCGGATTCTCGAAAATACCGGCAATGTATTCTCGACCGATGCCGTCCCAACCACCACGAGCCCGTAGTTGGCTGACTTCCCAATTCGAATCTCTCGTCGTTTCTGCAAACACCGATAAATGCACGCAAATCACCCGGTCACGATTGGCGAGTGAATCAACTGCCTCGCGAATGAAAGCCCGCTGCGGTTTGGTAAGCTGACCACTGGCAGGCAACTGGTGATAGGCCCGGCCGATTGCCTCCAGGACTTTCCTCGCATGCCGTCGGTCAAACAATGGAAGCGGCATCGCGTTGCGACCTTCTACAATTTTATGCCCCAGACACCGTAGATACTGCGACATTGAAAGCCAGAACTCATCGCGGATCAAAATCAATACCTGAACCCGCTGACTATCGCACTGGCGAAGTGCTTCGGTAAGATCCTGCTGTTCCTGATTTCGTGTGCCGCTCAACCACTGCTCGAACTGATCCAAAATTAACAGTAATTTGTCGCCTTCACGTAATACTTCGCCGTTTCGAATTCTCCGCAGCGTCTGACTCAACTGATCTTGAGAGGACACATCCGGAAACACCCGTTCCAGCTGCCGCGCAATAGCATGCTCAAGTTTGTCGCTGGCGCAATCTAAATAAATGTCGATCACGTTTTCGGGCAGCAGAGGGATCAGGCCAGCCCGCACAAACGAACTCTTGCCACTTCCCGATGGACCGTAAATGACACCGACGGCGACCTCGTCAATCTGATCAACGACTCCCAGTCGATTGATCCAAAACTTGACGGACTCGGGGACGCCGAGCCGGTCCACTGGTCCCGGCAACAGATTCAGAAAGAATTCCCTGTCACTTTGGTCAAACGAACGTAGCCCCTTGGGAACGATCGACAATGTAGGACCTGCCGACTCCGCGTTTGTATGAGATGTTGAATCGATTTTGGTTGGACCGCGGGATGATGATCTACCACTGCGAACCGGCTCACTTCCGGTTTCAATGGCGGAGCTGGGGGGACCACCGGTTCCAAACTTTTCCAATGTCGCAGTCGTCTTCTGGCCTCGATCAGATTGCTTCAACCGCTCCATTTGTTCCTTGCGGAATGCTTCGATTTCTTCAATTACATCGGCCATCGACTGATAACGATCTGCCATCAGTTTTTCGAGGCAGCGAAGACAGATGCGTTCCAGCTACCTCGGGATCTTTTCGTCAAGTTGTCGAAGTGGTTTCGGATTTCGATAACAGATCGCTCGCATCATTTCGCGTACCCCTTTTGCGCGAAATGGAAGTGTGCCGACGAGCATCCGATACATCGTGACGCCAAAGGCCCAGATATCGGTTTGCCCATCCAGCAGGTGATTCTCTCCGCGAACCTGCTCGGGAGCCATGTAGCCAGGCGTCCCGGCAACCCGATCGGTCTCCCAATCGTCTCCGGAGAGTTCGTCGTGAAGTGCCAAGCCAAAATCCACCAGGTGAATCTCGCCAATGTCGTCCAGGATCACGTTGGTTGGCTTGAAGTCCCGGTGCACAATTCCCTTTTTGTGCGCGTGCTGTAACGCCGCTGCGATTTTCAGAAGAATGGCGAGTATCTCATCAAGATCCAGATTCTCGTTTTTAATGACCCAGGAAAGATCCCGCCCTTCCACAAACTCCATTACGACAAACGGCACTCCGTCCGCAGTGGTTCCAACATCGTGAACGCTTACAATCGATGGGTGACTGACCTGAGCCAGCATTTTCCCTTCTTTGAGGAACTGCTGGACGGAGTACTCGTTGAGTTTTCGATCCCAACGAGGAACCTTGATTGCTACCTTGCGGTGGAGTTCGGGGTCCATTGCCAGATAGACAAATCCAAACCCTCCTTCGCCCAACCGCTGCTTAATCTCGTAGCGGCCGACTTTGGCGACCCCCGATTCGACGTCGAAGTCCTGCCCGCTGCAAACCTCAGCACCCCCATCTTGCCGAGTTTCAGGATCAACCGGCGGAGAGTTCTCGACGTTTGAATTCCGGCCCTCAGTCTTCCGATCATCGCTGCCAGAATCAAATTCCGAATCTGAGTTGTTGGACATTGGATTGCTCAATCATTCCCCCGTTATCCCCGTTGATTGTAAACAGTTTCCCCGTCGCGGAAGAAATAACCTGCAAATCGAAAACGAAGAGCCCGCTGGCCCAGCAAGTGCTAAGCTAATTTTGTGAGCGCAAGCCGGGACACCGAAAGGTCGTTCGCCAGCAGCCGCAATGACTCACAAGCCAAGACTGACAAACTTACGTGAACACATGCCCACAGATGCACAAATCAAGAAAGACGCCATCGCTCACAGAATTGTTGTGAAACAAGTGACACTTTAAGGCGCTCGTGTCAGTCCTGACTTCGTCTGCGGCGGGTGATCAGGAGCCCGATCGTTAATCCGCAAACGACACCGGATACTGGTTCCGGTACTGCGACGACCCGGTCCCAACCAATCACGTCAAATCCCGTCAAATCCAGGTCGTTGAGATTGAACTCCTGCCCGGTCGCCGCCGTCGGCCCCATCAAACCAAGATTTGCATTCTTCCAGTGACTGGCTTGCTGACCATCACCATTGAGCACACCAGTCGAGAATTCCGCGAGACTCGTCGCTCCACCATCAATTGAGAAAAACTTCGATCGTGTGTCAGCCGTCATGTCATGGATTCCAGCTCCCTGCGCCAAACTATCCGCCGAGAAGCGAAACAGATCGACTGGTGTGGCCCAGGCTTGATCTTCAAACAACGGAAACCCCTGGACCAAGGGAGCCAGGTCGATCGCATCGACTTGGCTGAAAAATCCCAATACATGCCCGATTTCATGAACGGCGACACCAACAAAATCAAAGGAACCGGCTCCAATTCCGTTACTCCGATCAAAATCCCAACTGGCGTCGCTGTTAATCGTGATGATCCCGTCCTGAGCCACGCCAGGCGTTTCAATGCCAAGTGCACGAGCGTTGGCGCTGGTGTAAACAATGGCTTGGTTGTTGCCGTTGCCGTTGTTGTCGAGGTATGCCGTTGCGTTGCCGGCGCTAATGGGATGGTCAAAGGTGCGATTGATCCAAACCGAAATATTCGGTCCCGACTGCATGTGACTGACCGCGCTGAAATCGGTCGCGGACGTCGCGTCATTTGACAACGCCGTCCGAAAATCAGAATAAAGCTCCGTGCCTGCCGTTGGATCCGTCACGGCCAACGCACCACCAGTTCCAGCAGTATTGTTGTAGCCAACAAAGATCGAGACCTCTACCGGATCGTCCAGGACGCTGGACCAGACTTGCCCCGCTTCGTTAAATCCGTCAAGCACCGACTGGGGAACCGTCTGAGCGGTATTGGGATCGCTTACAAAGTTGAACGTTAGCTGGCCATAACAAGTGGACGAACAAACGATAACGGCGAAAAACAGAGCAAACTGCTGGAATTTCATGATTTTCACGTGAGTTGTGGAGTCGCGGTTGTCGGGATGCCCGTCGGAGATTGCAGATTCGTGGATCGCAAAGGCTGGCCGGCAAAAATCACTTGTGTAACTTTACCAACAAACGGGAGAGCTTGTCAAAATTAGTTTTTGTTAGCGACCAAACGAAATAGTGGCCACTTGCTGTTCGCAATACTGTCGTTAAGAGACCCGAAAATCCTGAATTTCAACCGTTTTCACGGGCTGAGATCGATGCAGGATCGCCGCAGATCGACTCCGACACCTGAAAAAATGCTACTTGGCCTGCGGCTTGGCATCCAAAAAATCAACGACGAGCGGAATAATCACCCCGCTTTTTTCCATCAACGTTACATGCGTCGCGTCAGGCAAAATGGCCAGCCTGGATTCTGATCGCGGTCGCAGGTCGCCGAAAACTCCCCCGCCTTTAAGTCGAAACATCTCGCTGATGTGGTCTAACCGAACACCATCTGCGTCACCATGGACAAACAGAAATGGCGCCTTGGTGGCCTTGAAGTTGTCGACGCCAAAGTCGAATGGTTTGGTATCGCTGGCAATCACGTGCTTAACAAACTTGGCAAAATCATCGGGCGTTGGACTGAGTTTTTTATATTCGGTTTCGATGGTTGAACCTTTAAATGCGTCGGCGGTCAACTGCGGAAAGAGGTCCACCGCTTCCTGGACCCAGCCCGACTGTCGTAACACGGCCGATACACTGACCACTTTTCGAACCTTGTCAGGATGGCGAATGGCTACCTGCATCGCGACGCCGCCTCCCATGCTGTAACCGAGCAAATCCGCTTGTTCGATCTTGAGATGGTCAAGCAGCGCTGCAATATCGTCAGCGAGGTTTTCATAGTTGATGTCCCGATCAATGTCCGCAGTCCGCCCGTGCCCCTGCATCTCGACGGCGATGACCTGACGTGATTTGGCGAGTTCCGGAATCCAGTCGGACCAGCTGTTGGTAATGGTCATGAACGAGCCGTGTAGCAGGACCAACGGTTTGCCGTCGCCGTGGATCTCGTAATACATTTTCAGTCCGTTGACTGGTGCGTATCCCGTGGAGGAATTCTGTTCCTGCGCCAGCAAGTTTGTCGAAAGCAGTATGATGAAGATTAGTGATGCCGTTTTTGTCACAGCCCATTTCCCTTTCTAATTCGTCAATGCCAACCGTTTACCGCTGTCCTTGCCACACCGTGACTTGAGGCTCGTGGCAATTGCCCATCATGAGCCGGACAAGTTTAGTCGTCTGGCTTGCTGAGAATTCGTCAGCTCGGTAAAAAATCGATCAAATTTCCAGATCCAGTCCTTCGCGAGTGGTCCCTAAACCGGTTCGTTCCGCGCCCGGCCTGTTCAGTCCCGAGGGTTTCCGTTGTCTGAAGTCTCAGCCTATCACGAAGCCGGTCACGCTTGGATAGCGATCTCGGTCGGCGCTCGAGTCCGGTCGGTAACCATCGAGCCCGATTGGGATGATGGCCCCGAGCGTTACGGCGATACACAAGTTGAATGGCCGCTCGATCAATTCACAGCCCAGGAATTTCAAGAAAAATCTGTCTGGGTTGCCTTGGCCGGCCCCGTCGCTGAAATGATCCACACCGGGGAACCCTATCACCCTGGCTTCGTTCCTCAATGGTCTGCGGATTGGAAACTCGCCTGGGAAACGGCCGCTTCACGATTCCCGGCAGAACGTCAACGTCTGGCTTACCTGGAGCGGCAAACCGCCGAGCTTTATCGAGTGCTTAATCGGGACGAGCATTGGGCTGCGTTGGCGGTGATTGTGGATAACCTGCTGGCCCATGAAACGTTGGAGGGTGAACAACTCGAAGACATCCTCCATCCGTGGTTGGGTTGAGCTTGGCCGAACTTGTCAAACACGACAACAACCCCAGAGCCGCGGAGAGCTTGCAGAAATTTGAAGCGTGGTCTGCTCAGCGAACTCTGCATCTCTGCGGTTAGCTCTTCGCATTGGATTCAATGATCGATTACCTGTATTCGGCAATCTAGTGCAGCGTCTAACTTAAAAATTGGGGTTGGCGAGTCAATCTTGCTCGAAAAACCAATCGCTAAATTGAAGTGCCAACCCCAAAATCAATACTTGACGCGGCACTAGCCAGATATCAGTGGCGAATGTCAGGCGCCTGCGCGTTGGGTCTGGCTCCCCCTTGGCCCGCGTTCGAATCCAAAACTTCCGCCTGTTTAATTAAGTGAATTGCGCGAATATCGCAGAGTGCTGCTTTGGCAATCACGACGGGCTTCACCTGCAACTGATGCAATCCACTCTCGGTCAACTCGAGATGCCCAGCATGACACCAGCGGAAGTTTTGAAAGTGTCCCGTTTCGATCGTCGTAAACGATAACTCGGCTGTTACCAGATCACGATGCCTAACCGACAATTTGGCTTGACTACCTCCCTGCCCTTTCCCGCACCCCTGCAATATCGCGACAGCATACTTTCCCGGTTGATCGACTTGGAAACTCCACTCGGCATAGTCCTCATCGCTGGTCCAGTAACCAATCGTGTTTTTGATCGGTTGGGGTTCATAACGTAAGCGTTTCCCAAACGTCCTCGCCTGGTGTGCGTCCAACATAAACGATCCGTCGGATCTCGGCTGGGACGCAGACAATCGTTCTGGCAGTCTCGGAGGAATATCAAACTCAATTTTCAGCGTCGGTTCGTGGGCCGGAGCGGTTTGCCAGGAAAACTTCCATCGATCAGGTTCGGGTGAAACACGGATTTCATGTACGGCGTCATCCAGCACCGACTTGGTCCAACCAATTTCGCGTATCGGGGCGTTCAGCTTGGGAATAAACATCTGCTGCTTTTCAAGATCGCTGTCACTTGGTTTCAGCCAAACGACTGGGCCTGAGATCCAGGCTTGGCAATCACGTTGCTGAAGCGCTGGCCAGATTTCCGCTTCGGGTGGTTGAGCGAACAGGGGCGCGGCAAACAGTATCCCGAGCAAACCGAGGCTGGACAGCGTGCAGGTTGGCATTGAATTCATCAGGCAATTGTCTCCCGCAAAATTTCCGTTGGTTGTCGATCGATTGCTGCACGTGGACTGACCCAGGTTCGACGCAAACCGTCAGACAAATCGATTACAATGAGAGCATTCTACATCGCAGGGACCACTCATGATTCGAATTCTGCTGATTGCCACCCTGGCATCGATAGTCAACCCGTTCTTTGGTTACCAGGCCGCATTCGCCCAAGATCGCGATCGCCCCAACATCGTTGTGATCATGGCCGATGACCTGGGTTGGAAGGACTTGCACTGTTACGGCAATCAAAACCTGGACACTCCAAACCTGGATCGCCTGGCGCTTGAAGGAATGCGATTCAGTGATGCCTATGCAGCTGCCCCTGTCTGCTCGCCGACTCGAGCGGCCATGATGACGGGCCAGGCACCAGCACGGCTGGCGTTGACCAATCATGCTCCCGGCCATGCCGACGGGTTTTCTTTACCGAATTCCGACCTGCAGGAAGCCGCCTCGGTCCGAAATCTGGCTCTATCTTATGTAACCCTGGCCGAACGCCTGCAAGCGGCAGGTTATCAAACGGCGCATATCGGCAAGTGGCATCTCTCCTATGTCGCTCGGGACCAGCAAGCGAAAGTCTCTGAAATGGATTTGCGACCGGAACATCAGGGGTTTGACATTAATATCGGTGGCTGCTTTCGCGGCGGACCTCCCAGCTATTTTGCGCCCTATCGAATTCCCGCGCTCAAAGCCAAACAAGCCGGCGAATACCTTCCCGAACGGCTTGCCGACGAAGCCATCGAATTTGTTCAGCAACACCGCGATGGACCTTTTTATCTGAACTGGTGGCCATACTCGGTGCATTACCCGCTGGAGGCGCGAGAGGAATTGATCGAAAAATACCGCAGTCGCCCGGGCGTCAAGGATCCTGCCTACGCGGCCATGATCGAAGCCATGGATACCGAGATCGGACGGTTTTTGAAAGCGTTGGATGAGGCCGGACTGCGTGACAAAACACTTGTCATTTTCAAGTCCGACAACGGCGGCTACAACGGCGACAATCGTCCTCTGCGCGGACTCAAAGGAATGCTTTACGAGGGCGGCATCCGAATTCCCTGGTTTGTCCGATGGCCGGGAAAAGTCAAACCGGGCAGCGTTTCTGAGACCCCGATTATCAGTATGGACTGTTACCCGACCATTCTGGAAGCCGCTGGACTATCCCCCACCACCGATCAACCAGTCGATGGTGTGAGCCTGGTGTCGCTGCTGACGGACGGCAAGCAACCGGATCGAGACGCGATTTGTTTTCACTATCCGAACTACGCGTTTCACAAGCAAAATCGACTGGGCGGTGCCATTCGAATCGGGCAACACAAACTGATCAAACGGTATGGCGACGGTTCGCTGGAATTGTACGACTTAAGCGACGACCTGTCCGAATCCAACAATATCGCTGACCAATTCCCTGAACTGGCACAACGTCTGGAAAACCGACTGGAATCCTGGTTGCGAGAAACGGGAGCCAACATGCCGGTTCACAGCCAGCCGAAAAAATAGTCATCCCCCCAGCAAGCAACCTCAGGCAAACAGGGCATCGACACTTTGGCCCTTGCCGTCGCGAGTCACGTAAAAAGGCCGCCCTTCGATATCAAACCCCGTTCGGGGACTGATTCCCATCGCCGTCATGATCGTGGCGTGCAGGTCTTCAATCGAGACTGGATCTTCCGTTGCCAGCAGCGGACGTTCGGGCGCTGTGGCACCGTGAACGTAGCCCCGTTTCATTCCGCCACCAAACATCAAGACGCTGGAACCGCCCGTGAAATGTCGATGCAAACCGTAGTGTTTCATCTCGCTGATTTGATCGACTTTTTCGGTCGCCTGATCGCGCGCGCTGGAACCCGGTTGGCCTTCCATCAACGCATCACGACTGAATTCGGATGCCACGATGACCAGGGTTCGATCGAGCAGCTTGCGGTCTTCCAGATCACGAATCAACTGAGCAATTGGACGATCGATTTCGGCATGCATCCGGGCCATCGTTGTGTGACCGTTGGCATGGGTGTCAAAATTCAGAAAGGGAACGTACTCAGTCGTGACTTCGATAAACCTGGCACCCGATTCGACTAACCGCCTCGCCAGCAAACAGCCACGGCCAAACCGACTGGTGTTGTAGGCTGCAAAACTTTCCTTGGGTTCCAGCGTGATGTCAAACGCCTTCCGATCCTCGCTGTTGAGCAATCGATACGCAGCGTCCATCGACCGCAACAACGATTCCTGCTGATAGTCACTCATCCGGTCCCGATCAGGGCTGGCATCGACCAGGCGGCGAAAAAGTCTATCGCGATTTGCAAAACGCTGGCCACGCATGCCTTGGGGAGGGCGAACCGAAACCGCAGCCTGATCCGGGAACGGCAGATTCATCGGTCCAAATTCGCTGCCGAAAAAACCCGCGGTCGTGAATGCTTTCAGTTCTTCGCTTTCACCCACGCCTTCCAGTCGCTGCCCGATGTTAATGAACGCTGGCATCACAGGATTTGGGGCCCCCAGCACGCGGGACATCCAGGCACCAATGTGAGGTGCGGCGACCGTTTGAGGCGGCACGTAACCAGTGTGCCAATGATACTGATGTCGCGAATGCAAAATGCTGCCCAAATCAGGCTGGACGTGAGACCGGATCAACGTAGCGCGGTCCATCACCGCAGCAATATTCTCCAACCCTTGGCAAATCTGCACCCCATCGACAGCGGTATCGATAGCCGGAAACGTGCTGAGCATTTCCTTGACCGGCAATCCTTTTTTAAACGGCAGGTACCGCTTGGGATCAAAGGTATCCGGCGCAGCCATGCCCCCGCCCATCCATAACAGGATACAAGCATCGGCTGAGGCTTCCGGTTGTTCGACCTGATCATCGAGTTTACCTTGAGGTTGACGAGCCAAAACCCGAGGCGCACCCGTCGCCCAGGCCGCAGCGGTCGCCGCCGACAGCGTACGCAGAAAGTCTCGCCGCAGAATCGATTCTGGCACGTTGCTTTCGATTGCGGATTTGAGTTCGTTGTCGAAGTCCATGGATTGCCTTAACGTACAAGAAAGAACTCGGGTAACATGCAAACCGCCCACATCGCATCCTGAACCGCAGCCGGTTCGGGCTCGTCACCAAGCATCTCCAATATCAACTCGCGTTCCAGGTCAGTAGGTTCCCGAGTCAGCGCCGCTCGAAACAGTGACCGAACGATTCGATCAGCGTCGCCTTCGCATCGTTCGATCAATCGCTGGGCGCCGACTGCGAAGGCATTGGCCAGCGTCGGTTCATTGGCCAGATCAATGGCTTCCAACGTTGTTACGCGGTCAGGACGCATCGACACGATTTGCTCACGCATCGGTCGCCCCAACGATTTCATCAATGCCGTATTCTTCATCAAAGAAGCTCGCACCATCGGCATCCCATCACTGCCCATGATCAGTTCGGCCAACATGACCAGGCACCGCTCGCGAATCACGTTGGTCCAAACCGGCAGTGCCGGGACAATCGTAACGCGTGCCCAGTCGCCTTCGATCGGACCGAGTTGTTGATTGGTTGGCTGGGGAAGGCTCAAGTTGAATTCCCAGGTCTGGTCGGTTTGAAAATTTACAACCGTTTCGTCGGTCAATTCAAGATAGGCTTGCATGAACAGCCCGGCAGCATTGGGAGCATTGCCTTCATTCTTGGCAATTACCACAATCTGATTGCCACCCTGTTTCAAGGCTTCGTGCAACTGTACGGCCTGGGGATTGCTCCAGTCGTTTCCCGAACTGATTTGCTTGCCGTTAACGAACAGCTGGTACGCGTTGTCGCAGGTGATCACCGCGCCTCCGGATTTGACTTCGGCCGGCAGCTGAATCGACTTGCGTAGCAGGATTGTTTGTTGCGCAGGCACTGTTCCGTTGTTTAGCGGTCCCCAAATCCACTGACCACTTACCTCCGCCAGGTTGTCTGGCTGACGCGCTTCCGACTCCGCTGAACTGCTCGAGCGACGAATCACAGGAGCGTCATATTTTCGTGGCGCCGAACCAGTTAATTGCCAGACATTGTCCATGAATTGTTCGGCCGTCATTCGCTTGCTGCGTGGCCCGCGATAAACATAGTCGCTACCAACGGCGGGTTCGTCAGCGACTTCTGATTGCGACTGATAGGCGGAACTGGTGGCGATCAATCGCAGGGTCTCTTTCAGATCGTAATCATGCTCCACCAGATGAACGGCCAGGTAATCCAATAGATCCTCACTCCAGGGTTCGGTTTGCATGGCATCGAGTGGATGAACGAGGCCTCGTCCCATCAACCGGTACCACAGCCGGTTGACAATCGTTCTTGAAAATCGCCCATTCTCAGGATGCGTCATTAATTTGGCCAACTGCCGCAGTCGCTCGTCGCGTGGCGCATCGGGATCGATTTGGCCGAGTTCGGGGAAGACCCAGGCAGCCTGAGCTATTGTTCCGGTGGGCTTATCACAGCGATGTAATTCCAGTTTCTCGTTGGCATAGATCGCCGCCAGACCGTACGCATCGGTCAGCTTCCAGCGATCAACAAAACTGTCGTGGCAGGAGGCACACTTCATGTTGATGCCCAGAAAAGACTGCGAAATGCTTTGCGAAAACTGAATCGGAAGCGTTTGTCCGGCACTCACCTCGCCCCGCCATTTGATCCCGTCAATGAAGCCGCGACTCGCATCGCTCGCAGGTGCGATCAATTCTCGGACCATCACATCAAACGGCTTGTTGACTCGCAGCGATTCGTACAGCCACTCGCTGATCTGTTTTCGGCCCCCAGTAATGAAACCGGTGCCGCTGTAATCATTCCGCAACAGGTCGTTAAAAAACGTTAACCAGTGATCGGCATAAAGGATCTCGTCGGTCAACAGCGAATCAATCAGCTCCGTTCGTTTGTGGGGATTTCGATCTGATACAAACGCATCGATTTGAGTTTCCGTGGGAAGCAATCCGCCCAGGTCCAGGGAGACTCGGCGCAAGAACGCCGCGTCGTCAATCGGAGCTGGAACGGACAGGCTACGCTCGGCAAGATAGTGATCCAAAATGCGGTCCAGCGGATGGTTCCGTCCGTTACGGGCCGCGGGAAGTTTGGGATTGCGCGGCCGTAGTGGCGGTTCATAGGTCTTGAGCTTGAACGTGAAACCGACCTCCCACTGGGTTCCCTCTTCAATCCATCGTCGCAGCACATCGACTTCCTGGTCACTCATGCGTGGTCGGTCGGGTGGCGGCATCTGCATGTCGGGATCATCGGATTGAATCAGCTCCAACAGATAGGAATCGCCGGGAGAATCAAAATCGACGTGCCCCGAATCAGCGACGGCGTCACGGGAGTTCAACGAAAAGCCACCCTCGGCCTGAGTGCCACCGTGACAATGAACACAGTTGCGTTTCAGGATCGGCACCACGTCATGGGCGAAATCGATTTCCTGCGCACAGGCAGTTGGTACCATCCAGACGAATGGCAAAATGAACCCTGATAGAACCATCGCGAGCGTTCGGAACTCCGCTGTCGTCGGCCAATGAAGTATCCTGCGTTGGCCGGTGAGCCCCAAGCCACTCCAGCGTTTGGCATCTCGGCAACGAAACAAATTGGTTTTCAATCCCATGCGAATCATTTCTCAACGCTGCGATCAACGATCCAGATATTTCGAAATCGAACATCCTGGCCATGTTCCTGCAATTTGAGACCCGCCGGACTGGGGCCAACTTTTTCCCCACCATTGGCGTGCTTGATCGGGACGTTATCGTGAACCTTCAAACCGTTCCACCAGACAGTCGCCCGAGCCGGTTCCTTCATTTGGTCGCCCTCCCAGCGTGCTGCCTTGAACACAAAATGAAACGAGTGCCATTGGCCGTTTGGTCGCCAGGCGTTTTTGTCGGGAACATGCTCCATGCAAAACGCTCCAATTCCATGGGGCCCAATCTTCCAACTGTATGGATCCTCTGCGTCTTTGCCCTTGGGTGATTCGATTTGGAGTTCGTACCGATTCTGCAAGTACACTCCGCTGTTGGCATATCCGGTGGCTTGGTCGTCGCCGCGCGGACCCATCATGATGAAATCGACGTGACCTTCAAAATCGGTGTACTTTTTCCTGGTTACGAGATCATGGGTACCCCACCGTTTGCCTCCATTGGTCATCAGCACCTTTCCTTCTCCGTTGGGGTTGTCGACTAACGACCAGGTAATCGGCATGTCGGCCTGAGGCCACATTGTCCAATTCTCTTTGACCGATTCCAGACTACCATCGAAGGGGACGTCCGCGCCATCCGGTGGAGTTGCACCAACGTCCTTGGACTGGTCATAACCTGGCTTACTCTCAGGTTTCTGACTCTGGGCAAAGGCAATCGAAGGCGTACTGATCACCGCGACCACAATCAAACTAACAACGAACAGCAAACAGGACTTTGTCATGAATTCTCCCACATCTCGACAGGCAAACATTTTTCTGGATTCCGAAAGCACCGGTCTGGTCAGGATACCACGAGAACAGGTCAGATGAAAATTCAGCTGTCCGTTTCAAAGCAATCGACCATTGCTGGTGCCCGGCAGATGTTAGAATAAGCCCATTGCATCCAGCCAACCGGATTGGCAAAACTTGGAAATCTTGATGGGGAATCCATTCCATGAACCTACTGCACCGAAACTTCCTAATTTGCTGGTGGGCTGTTTCATTGACGATCTGCGGACAACTGGTTGCAGATGATTGGGATCCCGAAGACGACACGTTCGATCCCAATATCAAGTCAGTGGTCATTGGAGAACGGTCGTGGATTGGTGATCCTTCCCCGTTCAAGCACGTGGGACTGTCCCGGACGGGCTACACGCATGTTAACGCAACCAACTTCCAAGGATTCCCACCGGCGGTTCAGATCTCGTTGATGGTGCCGTCGGCCGCCGGTGAAACAAAACCTCCTGCCGGCGGGATGCTGATGTTTGATCAATCACAGGCCAGCAAGTTTATCGAAGTCTTTGATCAGGCAATCAAAGCGAGCATGAAAACCGATAGCGCCACCAGTGAATTCAAGACAACCTCCATCAAGACATCTCTGAAGGACGCCAACTGGACACTGCAGGTTGTCACAGAAAACGATCAACGCCTCCTCGAATTGACCTACCAGACCAAACAGCAAACTTCAGAGAAAGCTGATCGTTATCAGTTTTCAATCAACGCTTCGAAAAAACTACTAGGGGCGGTCCGCCATTCATTGAAAGGCCTGGGGACTGACACCAAACAATAGTTGTTACCTGCCAGCGTCTGGGACAATCGACAATCTCAGTCGGCTTGCATCTGTTTCACCTGGACTCAGCCATACCGCAGAAGACTCACAAGCTCGTTTGTCATTGGACGTTGTGAAATCCGCTCAACCAACCGGTACTATCCTCATGTCACGCTTCCTGCTGCTGTTGGCGATCTCGATGGTGCCCTTGTTCGCCGATACCACCCGGGGCACGGATCGTCCCAATGTCCTGTTCATCGCATCCGATGACATGAATTGTGATTTAGGTGCCTTCGGTAACCGGCAAGTAAAAACGCCAAACCTGGAACGGCTTTGTCAGCTGGGCGTCCGCTTTGACCGAGCCTATTGTCAACAACCGCTGTGTGGCCCCAGTCGTGCCAGTATCATGACTGGTCTGCGGCCGGATACGCTGGACATGCACACGCTCAAGCATGAGTTGAGGCGAAAAAATCCCGATGTTGTCACACTGGGGCAGTTGTTTCGCAACAACGGGTACTATGTGGCCCGAGCTGGAAAAATCTACCACTACAGCAACCCCAGGCAAATCGGCACTGACGGAAACGATGATCTTGCCAGCTGGGACGAGCGTTTCAACCCGGTTGGAATTGATCGCTCTCAACAGGAAAACATTACTCGCTATGGTGCCGGACGAGAGAATGACACCAACCTCGGCATCTCAATGGCCTGGTGGGATCCAGTTAGTCGTGATGAAGAGCATACCGATGGAATGGTGGCCTCAAAAATCATTGAATTGATCAAACAGAAAAAGGATCAACCTTTCTTTCTGGCCGCTGGCTTTTTCAATCCCCACTGCCCCTATGTCGCACCGAAGAAGTACTTTGACCTGTACCCGATCGATGAAATTTTGATGCCCGATCTGGATCAAGCCAGACTGGATCTACAGGATGTGCCCTCCATGGCAGTTCAGCGGGACACCAGGAACTGGCCCTTTTATTTCAAAGACGTAACGGTGCAACAGGCGCGAAAATGCAAACAGGCATATTACGCCTGCAACTCGTTCGTGGACGCTCAAGTCGGCCGGCTGCTGGACGCCCTTGAGCAGCAAGGGTTGATGCAGAATACCATTGTTGTCTTCTGGTCCGATCACGGATATTTCCTGGGCGAAAAAGGGCTCTGGTATAAGCGAAAAGCTTTCGAGCGATCCGCTCGGATGCCGCTGATCATCGCGGCACCGGGATTTTCCAAGGGCGAGGCCAGCAGCAAGCCCGTCGAACTGATCGACCTGTACCCCACGCTGGCCGATCTGTGTGGACTTACTCCTCCGGACAACCTGGAAGGACGCTCGTTGCGTCCCTTGTTGGATCAGGTCGACACCCCCAGCTGGAACAAGCCCGCCGTTACTCAAGTTTGGCACAGCCCGCAAGCTTGGGGCTATTCGATTCGAACCGATCGGTTTCGGTACACCGAGTGGCTCCAGGGAAAAGCAGGTCGAGAACTTTACGATCACCAAGTTGATCCCAACGAAGTCAACAATCTTGCTGACAAACCTGATTACGCTGACAAGGTGGCCGAGCTTTCTGCTGTCTGTGCCCGGTACGTCAATTTGAAGCCTCACAAACGTGTCAACAGCAAGCATGAAGATGGAAAGGCAGATGGTCCCTGACCATCACCCTTCCCAGAAGTGAATTTCGGGCAAGCTGCCATTGGGCAAATTTACCGAGGCGTGCGTCTGAGGAATTGGCTCATACGCAGTTGAACTCTTCAACTTCTCAGGGCAACTTCCCAACACCGTCCTCCATGGCATTAATCATTTGATTCGCTACGAATCGCTGGTAATTTCAGCTTGGTGATCACCCCGGGCCGCTGCCAGTGGCGATTCGGAGCAGTTTCTGGAAAAGATTCGGCAAACGACGTTTTCCGCTGGTCGCAGCGCAAGCTTGGCGACAAGGCGAGGATCCGGATTGGGCTTCTCACGACGAACGATAAACTGCTCCAGGATCAGCGCCGCGCAAATCACCAGTTGCTCGATGGCCATGCGCGAACCGAGACAGGCATGGCCACCGAGTCCAAACGGCAGGTACGCGTGCTTCGGAATCTCCTTCCGTCGTTGGGGCGAAAAACGGAGTGGGTCAAAGTGGAGCGGTTCTGGAAAAAACGATTCGCTGCGATGTGTGATGAACGGAGAGATGTAAAACCAACCACCCGCTTCGATTTCGTAACCTCGCATCTGGACTGGGCGGACGTTTCGGCGGGCAAACAACGACCAGGCCGGTGCATACATCCGCAGTGTTTCTTCCATCGCCCAACGCAAAAAACTCAATTCGTTGAAATCGAGACCTCCACCAGCGTCTCGCTGTTGGCACAGCTCTGCCAGGATCCTGTTCTCCACCTGTGGGTTCTGCTCGACTGCATGGAAAAACCAGACCAGACTCATTGACGTGGCGTGGTATCCCGCCAGTAAGATGGTCAAGAACTGGTCGCGAATGAAGTGGTTATCCACGCCACTCGGCGGCGCATTACTGAGCAAGAACCCGAGAAAATCATCAGAGCTGGAGCCTCGTTGACGGCGTCGCGCAATCATCGAGTCGAAAAAACGATGGTAGGCCTGAATCGTTCGTCGTTTTCGACGCTTGCGTGACAAGGGCAACCAATCTGGCAAGCAGGCCACGGAATTCATCTCATGCGACATCTCGTCGGAAAGAAAAATGATCGCCTCGGTCAGGGTATCCACCGTTTGCGGATCGGCATCCTGTACCAGAACCTTGCTGGTCAGTTCCGCCGTCAGGCGTGTCATCTCCCAGACCAGATCGATGGGCTGGTTCGCTGGCTGGCGCGTGTACCATTTTTCGATCAGGTTGTTGGCTGCGTCGATTGAACTGGCCCGATTCCTGACCATCAACTGTCGGCCAAAGGCTTTCTGCAAGAATTGACGATCCGCTTTCCAGCGATTGCCGTCGGTCACGAGGATTCCTTTTCCAAAAATCTGGCGGATGACATTCATCTGTCGCGGCAATTTTTCGAATGCATCGGCTTCCGAAATCAAAACCTGCGCAATCAAATCCGGATGATTGAGAAAGTACCCGCGTCGGCCGAACAGCCGGAAAAATGAAATGTCACCGTACCTGGCCGTCAGGTTTCCCAGAAAGGGCAGCGGATGAAATACCAGCTGATAGGCATGCCGCCAAGTCAGGCCCGTGGGACCATTCCAGTTGGCTGGCCCAGGAGGATGTTGCGGGTAGAGTCGACCTGGAATCATGGTATGGCAGTCCCAATATTCGTGCGTGAGAAAAAGCAAGCCCCTTGCTTCAGTCTAGTTCCCGCACTGGGACGCCAATCAATGAATTCCGATATTGGGTTGCCATCCCCAGCGCTCTATCGAAGATATGGATTATGACGTTCGTTGCACAATCGGAATTGCAGGCTGGCAGCCAAAGATGACCCAAACGAGCCAGTAAACGCTTCCTCGAGTCCCGGGTGGCGATAACAACGACCATCGTGATTCGCTGTTCGCGGATCGGGATGGTGGAATCAACGGGCGTTGGTTTCACCCGAGGCGATTTGATTGGCTTCGATGTCCGCGATCAGTCTGGACGCCAGTGACTTCATTGACTGAACCCTATCCGGGTAGGCTGCCGACAGGTTGGTTCTTTCTTCAGGATCCTGTTCCAATTGAACCAGGAAGTATCCTTCGCTTGAAGGCTCGATGCCGGGTACCTTTTTCATGTAGAGTTTCCACTCACCAACCCGAATCGCCTGGAGATCCGCCCAACCGTTCCAGTACAGCAGGTGTTTTCGCGGGTGCTTTGCTCCGGCTTCGCCGATCAGGGTACGCCAAACGTTGACCCCATCGATTTTGGGCGTGGCTGTGTGTCGGTCGGGTAGTTCAATATTGCAGGCGTGTGCCAGCGTTGGCAGCAGGTCAATGGCCGCAATCAGTTGATTGCTTTCCTGTCCGCCGGGAATGACACCTGGCCAGCTCACGATACAGGGGACTCGAGTGCCGCCCTCGAGCGAGGACCATTTCAAACCACGATACGGTTTCGCCGACGCCCATTTCTTTTGACCTGGCTCCGGTCCATTGTCGGACAAGAACACCACCACCGTCTGGTCATCAATTGATGCGGATTTCAAAGCCGCCAGGATCTCGCCTATCCTGCTATCCAATTCTTCGACCACATCACCATAAGCCTGTCGAGCAGACTTGCCTTTCCATTGAGGATGAGGTTCCGCCGGAAAGTGGGGCGCGGTGAACGGAATATAAAGGAAGAACGGCCGCGATTGATTGGTGTTGATAAACTCAATCGCAGCCTCGGTAAATCGCTCAGTCAACCGACGATTATCAAAGGGGTCCGCGACCAGGGAGTCATTACGCCAAAGTTGTTTGGTCTGATTGTTACTGCGTTTGATATAGAAAGATTGATCGAACCCCTGGTTCATCGGTAACAACGAAGCGGTATCGCCAAGATGCCACTTTCCGCAGATACCCGTCGCGTAACCTGCAGACTTGAAAATTTCCGCCATCGTGGTTGCTGACGGCGAAAGGCCCTGGGAGCCTTCGATCTTGTATCCGATGACACCACCACGCCAACCCACGCGGGTTGGATAAGCGCCCGTCATCAACGCCATGCGCGAAGGTGTGCAGACAGTCCCCCCGGAATAAAAACTAGTCAAGCGGATTCCCGTCCGAGCCAACTGATCCAACTGGGGAGTCCGTATCGCTCGACTCCCGTAACAGGACAAGTCGTGGTACCCCAGGTCATCGGCCATCATCACGATCACGTTGGGACGATCTGGCTGTTGGGCCGTTGCCAGGTTGATCGCCATCGCAATCACCACCAACGGAATCAGTTTAAACAACGCATGATCGATCACGGTACTTTTCTCACTCATAACAGGTGCATCTGAATCCGAAATGCGCATCGACTAACTGAGACATTGCTTGATTGCGAAGCTTTGATTGAGATTCCTCTCTGAAACCCTGACAAACCCAGTCCAGAAAACCAACCAAAACCCACCACGTTTCGACGCAAACGGTTCAAGAATACTCGAAAACGGCGGTTCCATATTAAAAGCCGTTTCGAATTTTGCGGCAACGTTTTCAACTTCGACTCGCGATTCGATAAAATAGAAACCCGAAAGACGATTCTTTAGGTATCAAAATCAATGCCCCCGGCACCTGGAAACCATGACATGACACATCAAATCCCGGGCCCAACCCGTCGAACGTTCCTTCAGACCTCTGCTGCGATTTCTCTGCCAACGATCCTGCCTGCCGCGGCGTTGGGCCGAAACGGTTTGGTAAAGCCGAATGACCGGATTTCGATCGGCGTCATCGGGACCGGCAAGATGTGCCACGGATACCACCTGGATTCATTACTCAAGTACGATGACGTCCAGATCACCGCGATTTGCGAAGTCGACAAAAACCGGCGTGACTCGGCCAAACGCAAGATTGAAGAAAAGTATTCTCGCAAAGCCGGCGATCGAGGGGTGGCTGCTTACGTCGATTTTCGCGAACTATTGGCCCGCGACGATATCGATGCGGTGCTGATTGCGACCCCGGATCATTGGCACGCAATTCCGCTTATCGAAGCCTGTAAAGCGGGCAAGGATGTGTACTGTGAAAAACCGCTGACCCTGACGTTGTTGGAGTCACAACGTTGCATCGAAGCCGCCCGAAAGTACAACCGGGTAGTACAAACCGGGAGTCAACAACGCAGTAGTGTGTTCGGTCCATTCCGGAAAGCTTGCGAATTGGTTCGCAGTGGCCGAATTGGAAAAATCAAATCGGTGACGGTCGGTGTCGGCGGCCCCAGTAAATGGTGTGACCTTCCCGAGGAAGAATTGGAACCTGGACTGGACTGGGACATGTGGCTTGGTTGCGCTCCCGACAGACCCTACCACTCCAGCTTGAGCGCGCGTCGCGGCGTCTCCAAACCTTGGCCTCAATGGCGAGCCTACCGGGAATACTCCGGCGGCTCTCACACGGACATGGGTGCCCACCATTACGATATTGCTCAATGGGCACTGGGAATGGACCAGTCCGGCCCCGTCAAGATTATCCCTCCCGAGGATCCCTCTTCCGGAAAGGGTGTCCGCTACATTTATGCCAACGGCGTTGAGATCATTCACGGTGGTCCCAGTGGTTGTACCTTTACCGGTACCGAGGGAACCTTACGAATAGATCGCGGATATTTAAGCGCTGATCCTCCC
>CAZJEK010000002.1:0-50526 GCA_964545005.1 uncultured Pirellulaceae bacterium | reverse complement strand
AATTCTGGAACCGATCGGGGACGATGAAGTTCATCTGTACAAGTCCGATGACCACCATCGCAATTGGATCGATTGTATCCGGAGCCGACAACGACCGGTTGCTGACGTGGAGATCGGAGCCCGTAGCGTTAGCGTGGTCCATCTCGGGAACCTCGCCTATTGGCACGGGCAGACGCTCAACTGGAATCCGGAAACCTGGCGGTTCAATGACCCACAAACCAATCAATGGCTGGATTGCGAGCGCAGGGATCCTTGGCAGTTGCCATCCATATAGTCCTTGACCGTCCTCAGACAAAAGTGGTTCCTGCTGACTCGACGGCTGATTTGAATTCGCCGGCGGAAGCCGCGTACAACCTGAGACTGGCGGACCCTGCAAGCAACAACCCATGTCAGAAAGAAACCACCATGCGACAATTCCTTTCAACCTCAAACTACTGTTTTGTTGTTTTCAATCTGGTATTGGTTTCCTCCTCGGCGGCCCAAACGTCGTTCCAGGATGTCAGCGACCGATTCGGACTGACGGTTCCGAATTCGGCGGTGTGCTGGTTCGACGCCAATCGCGATGGCTGGCCAGATCTCTGTGCCGGTAGCGTTTGGCAAAATAACGAAGGACAGGGTTTTACAAAAATCGCGGATGGTTTCGGGGCCTGCGTCGCGGCTGACTTTGATAACGATGGCTGGGTCGATTTGTTTTCCTGGACGAACATGAAGCTGTACCGCAATGTGGAGGGCAAGCGCTGGGAGCCGTTTGCCTTGCCCGATTTGCCGCAAACCACGTCGCGAGGGGCCTGTTGGGGAGATTTTAACAGCGACGGATTCGTTGATCTGTACGTCGGCGGCTATGAAGACTGGAATTCTGGAACCACCTGGCCCCTGCTGGTATTGATCAATCAACAAGGCGAGAGTTTTAAAATCGAACGTAACGAAGTCAAACATCGGACCCGAGGAGTGACCGCCTGCGACTTCGATCAGGATGGCGACCTGGATGTCTATGCGTCGAACTATCGTTTGCAACCCAATCTATTGTGGGTCAACAACGGTCACGCTCAATTCGCCGATCAAGCCGGACCGCTGGGTGCCGTCGCTACTTCAGGAAAATTCAAAGGCGGTCACTCCATTGGTTCAGCCTGGGGTGACTTCAACAATGACGGCCAGTGGGATCTGTTTGCAGGCAATTTCGCCCACGTTGACAGCCGGGGCGACCAGCCCAAATCGCGGTTCCTGGAAAACCTGGGGCCAGAGCAGAACTTCCAGTTCAAGGACCGGGGCGAGTGCGGCATTCACTACCAGGAATCATACGCGACCCCGGCGGTTGGCGATTTTGACAACGACGGTTGGCTGGACCTGTTTTTTACCACCGTTTACGGTACCGCATCGTTTGGTCGACCCAACCATCCGGTATTGTTTCGCAATCGGGGCAATTTCGAGTTGGAAGACGCAACCGAGCCATCTGGATTAAGCAAGTTGCCACCAACCTATCAGGCCGCCTGGGCTGACTTTGACAATGACGGTGATTTGGATCTGGCGACAGCGGGAAAGCTGTTTCAGAATCAGGGCAACGCCAATTCCTGGCTGGCAGTTCGTTTGCAAGGGGATGGTAAGACTGTCAATCGGTCGGCGATCGGTGCCCAAGTGCTAATCCGGTTGAACGGACAAACGCTGATTCGACAAGTCGAAGCTGGTACCGGAGAAGGCAACCAGAACGACTTAAGATTGCATTTCGGACTGGGGTCTTACTCAGGACCGGTTGATCTGGAAATTCGCTGGCCCGGCCAACCGGAAGTTCAGCGGATCAACCAACCGACGATCAATCAGTTGGTTACGATTGACTTCCAGCCACCGGCTGACAACTAACGAAATTTTCGATCGGGGAAAACGACGTTCCCCAGCCAGCGTTAAGTTTAACGCGAGTCGGTTCGATATTGGCTGACCACCTCAACAGAAAGCTCGGCAATGAAAATGCTAATCCGGATGCTGATTGCCTTGTTGATCTTGCCCTGCCTCCTGGGCCATAGTTTCGCTGTTCAACAACCGACTGCGGCCAAGCCCAACATTGTGGTGATCCTGGCCGACGACATGGGGTACGGCGATCTCTCCTGCAATCATCCGGACAGCAAGATTCAAACGCCCCATCTGGATCGTTTAGCCGCGGAAGGCGTTCGGTTCACCGATGCCCATTCGGGTGGCAGCTCCTGTATTCCATCGCGTTACGCGTTGATGACGGGTCGATTCGCAATTCGTGCTTCGATGTCATTGGCCAAGGGTCCTTTGATCGAACCTGATCGGATGACGGTGGCGTCCATGCTACGCGAGCAGGGATACGCTACGTCGATGGTCGGCAAATGGCACCTTGGATTTGAACCCTATCTACAAAACCAGCAACGACCGACCGACTACAACCAACCGTTGCGTGGGGGTCCGGTGGATTGCGGATTTGATTCCTTCTTCGGCATGCATGCCTCGCTGGATTTACCACCTTATTTCTATATTCGTGATCGCTCACCGGTAAGCCCGCCGACCGAGAATGTTACAGCGAACTCCGACGTCGGTGGCCCCGCAGGCTGGAACAAGATTCAAGGTGCATTTTGGAGGGCTGGCAAAATCTCGCCCGACGTCCAGTTTGATCAGGTTACGCCGCGATTTTTCGATGAAGCGGTTAAGGTGATCAATCAACATGCTGCCGAGAAAACCGAACAACCGTTGTTTCTCTATCTCGCGCTACCCTCTCCTCACACACCCTGGATGCCACTGGAAAAATTTCAAGGTCAGAGTGGTGCCGGGTCCTATGGCGACTTTGTGATGCAGGTCGATGCCGGGACTGGACGTGTGATGCAGGCCTTGCGAGACGCCGGGCTGGATCGCGATACGCTGGTGTTGTTTTCAAGTGATAACGGCCCGGTTTGGTACGACAAGGATGTCGAGAAATATGGGCATCGATCGGTCGGTCCACTTCGAGGCATGAAGTTCTCATCCTGGGAAGGAGGCCACCGCATGCCGTTTTTGGTGCGCTGGCCCAACCAGATCGAACCGGGAAAGGTCTGCGATCAAACCATTGCGTTTTCCGACGTGCTGGCCACCTTTGCCCACCTGACGGGGTTAAAACAGATTCCTGCGGGAATGGCTGAGGACAGTGTCAGCTTTCATCCTTACCTGATCGATCCCAGCCAGCCGCCGGCGGCTCGACCGCCAATTATTCATGACGCTCAGACGATCCGCGACGGCGACTGGAAACTGATCCTGCCCAAACGCGGCCAGCAAAACAAACCAGCCGAGTTATACAACTTGAAAGCAGACCTGTCAGAGCAAACCAATCTGTACCAGCAGCAGCCGGAAGTCGCCCAACGACTGGAGTCTCGACTGAAATCTTTCCTGTCGGATGCAAAACAGCCAGCGGTCAACAAGCCCAGCGGCCAGCCAACAACGGCCGCCGCGCGATCCGCATCCTGGGATCGACATGTTCGTCTGCAACAGACGTCGCCATTCAAGCATTTGAGATGGCGTTCCGTGGGGCCACGCAAGTCCAGCGGACGGATCGAAGCGATCGCCTGCCCTGTCGACCAGCCTGAAGTAATGTACGTCGGCGTTGGCTCCGGTGGCCTTTGGAAAACAGTGAATCATGGAACGACGTGGAAGCCAATCTTTCAGCACCAGCCAACCTGTGCGATCGGTGATGTGGCTGTCGCGCCGTCCGATAGCGAGGTCGTCTGGTTAGGTACCGGCGAAGTATTGATGGCCCGATCAGCACTCCACGGGATGGGTGTTTTCAAGTCAACCGATGCTGGACAAACCTGGCAGAACATGGGGCTTCAAGACACCCATCACATTGGTCGCGTTCTAATTGATCCCACCGACGCCAACACTGTTTACGTCGCTGCCATCGGCCATCAATCGACGCCCAACCAGAACCGGGGCATCTTCAAAACCAGCGATGGTGGCCAGACTTGGCAAAACGTCCTATTTATCGACGAGCAAACTTCCGCGATTGATCTGGTAATTGATCCAGCCGATGCGAATACGCTGTATGCGACTACCTGGCAGCGAGACGTTGACGGTCAAGATCACTACGGACCGAACAGTGGCATCTATAAGAGTACAGATGCCGGACAAAGCTGGTCCAGACTGACGGAGGGGTTGCCGCAAGGGGATTTTGTCGGACGCATTGGAATCGATATCGCGGATTCAAATTCGCAAGTCCTGTACGCCATTGTGGACTGCCGCGAACAAGGCGACGGAATCTATCGCTCCGATGACGCGGGAGCCTGTTGGCGACAAGTCAATCAAACACCCATCAAGGCCGGTTGGGACTGGTGCGAAGTACGCGTGTCACCCGACAATGAAAATGCCATTTACAGCATCGGACAGAATTCATTCTTCTCCAACGATGGCGGCAAAACCTTTAATAAAATCGGCGGCACGATTGTACACTTGCTGGATCACCCGTCGCGGATCTTGCACCTGGATACGCACGCGATGTGGATCGATCCTGACAAACCCAACCACATTGTGTTTGGTAACGACGGCGGTTTGTTCGTTTCCTACGATCGCGGCGAAAATTGGCTGCACTTAAATAACCTGCCGATCTCAGAGGTCTACGCGGTAACCTACGACAGCCAACAGCCCTACAACATCTATATCGGCACTCAAGACAACGCAGCGTTGTTCGGCCCCAGCACGCATGTTCCCGTAGACGGTGCGCCCGACCCCTGGCAACACGTTTATCTCGACCCCTGGGGTGGCGGCGATTCGTATTTTACTTATCGCGACCCCGGCGACAGCGATACGATTTACTACGAGCATCAATATGGCGAACTGATGCGGAAACAAATGAGTACTCAGCAAACTCGCCGGATCAAGCCCCGCAATATTGAAGGGCAACCTCCATTGCGGTTCGCCTGGATGACGCCCTACTTCCCATCCCGACACGATGACAAAACCCTCTACCTGGGTGCCAACCGCGTCTTCAAGTCGATCAATCGCGGTGACGATTGGAACGTGATTAGCCCTGACCTGACCTTGGGCCCCCAACCACCAAATATCCGCTATAACGCGATTACGACGCTCTCGGAATCAAACCTGGTCGCGGGATTGTTGTTTGCCGGCTCGGATACAGGCAACCTGTTTGTCACTGAAAATGATGGCCGGAACTGGCAATCAATCGACTCGGGATTGCCTCGGTTACCGATTACTCGCGTCACGCCATCGCCCCATCAATCGGACACGGTTTTTGTCACGCTTTCGGGATTAAACCGAGATGACTTTTCAGCCTACGTTTTTCGCTCCGATGATCGAGGCCAAACCTGGCGATCGATCTCCCAGGGCCTGCCGTTGGAAACCGCTCATGTGATTCACGAAGATCCGCTGGTTCAGGACTTGTTGTATCTGGGCACCGACCTCGGAGTCTATGTCAGCACCAACGGCGGTGACAGTTGGCAGTCACTTTGCAACGACCTGCCAACTGCTTCGGTTCAGGATCTGTTCGTGCACCCTCGTGAAGGCGAACTGGTGATCGGAACCCACGGATTGAGCGTCTTCGTTTTGGAGGTTTCCTCCATCCAGCAGGCCACGATGGGCTCACGTTGATTGGTGAATCGATGGTCCCGGTTGCCTGGGCGGCACGTTTTTCAAATTGCCCAGTCAAATCAATCGGTGTGGTAACATGTAGAGAATTGCGATCCGAGGCTTGACCGTACACCTGAAGAACGTCTTCCACTTTCGGGCCGTCATCTTGATTCTAACTGAAATCGTTACTGGACTATTTGGGGCCCGACATGGAACGATCACAATGGTCAGCCTGTTTTGTCTATTGCCTGTGGGGACTGGTTTGGGCGACTTCGAATCTGTCTGCACAAGATTCGATTGAGTTTTTTGAAAGCAGGATTCGACCGATACTGGTCGAACATTGCTATGAGTGCCACAACAGCGTCGATTCCGCCGAAGGCCAGCTGAGTCTCGATTCGCGGGCTGGTATACGGACAAAATCGGCTAGTGGTGTCGCCGTGGTACCGGGCGAGCCGGAAAAAAGCTTGTTGCTGCAGGTCATTCGACATGAAGTTGACGGCATGGAGATGCCTGCAGGCAGCGAGAAACTTTCGCCAGAAGTGATCGCCGACTTTACCGAATGGATTCGAAATGGAGCGAGCGACCCGCGGGTCGACCCACCTTCCAAAGAAGAATTACAGTCTCAGGTTTCCTGGGATGCAAAATTGGACAAGCGGAAAAAATGGTGGAGCTTGCAGCCAATTACCTCGCCCCAGCCACCTCCAGAAAACGAATGGTCCACCCATCCCATCGATCGTTTTGTCTACCATGGATTGCAAACTGCCGGTCTGTCTCCGGCTGCTCCGGCCAGTCGACATCAGTTGATTCGGCGGTTGTCGTACACGCTAACAGGTCTTCCTCCGACCGCCAAAGAAATCCGGCAATTCGAGTCTGATTCCAGCCAGGATGCGTTTTCCAAACTGGTTGATCGTTACTTGCAGTCTCCCCACTTTGGTGAAAAATGGGCTCGACACTGGATGGATTGGGTACGTTACGCCGACTCTCATGGCTCAGAAGGGGATCCAGCCATTCCCTATGCGTATCGCTACCGCGACTACCTGATTCGTGCACTCAACACTGACGTTCCCGCTGACCAGCTAATTCGAGAGCACCTCGCTGGCGACCTGCTGGATTCACCACGTACCAATCGAGAACTCAAGATCAATGAGTCGGCGATTGGTCCGGCCCATCTCCGGTTCGTGTTTCATGGATTTGCTCCCACCGATGCGCTGCAGGAAAAAGTTCGCTTCACGGATGACCAGATTAATGTTTTCAGCAAAGCATTTCTTGGGCTGACCGTCTCGTGTGCACGCTGCCACGATCATAAGTTTGATGCCATCAGTCAACGAGATTACTACGCTTTGTTCGGCATTTTTGGTTCCAGCTTGCCGGCCATGAACGACGTCAATCTGGGCGACCAGCAAACCGCGAGGCAATCCGACCTGGCTTCGTTGAAGCAGCAAATCCGCAGCTCGCTGGCTGAAGTCTGGCTGGCTGGAAATCAGAACCGCCTATCTGCGTGGAACCGCATTCTGTCCGATCGGGACGTGTCTACCAATGAGGATTCCACGGCCAAGTCTAACCTGATTCGGCCATGGCGGTTGTTGAAGGAATCCCTGGCCACCGGAGCAACCTTTGACGAGGCTTGGTCAAAAACCCTGGTCGCACTCGGCGAAGCTAATGGGAGCACAGGCCGTGAGACCAGGAAAAAACCTACTGCTCGATCTTGGGATCTGGGCACGCCGGGCGACGTTGCCCGTTGGTTTCCGGCAGGCAACGGTTTGTCGCATTTACCAGCGAACGCCGGAGATTTCGTGATCGGTCTGCAGGGAGACCAGATCGTCGAACACATCCTCCCGGCCGGAATCTACTCGCACTTGCTTTCTACCAAGCACCGAGGGGTGTTGAATTCACCCCGTTTTTCGGTAAAGCCTGGTGATCAAGTCTACGTCCAGCTGATCGGTGGGGGCCAGGCCAGCTTGCGCCACGTGGTTCAGAACTACCCGCGAAACGGGACCGTCTTTCCAATCCATCGTATCAATCGACCCGATTGGTATTGGCATCGACTGGACCTGGACTACTGGGCCGGTGACGATGTGCACCTCGAGGTGGCGACGGCCAAGGACGCGCCCCTGGTCATTGCGGATCAGGATCGATCCTGGTTCGGGATCCGTCAAGTCAGAATTCAATCCAGCGATGAAGCGGCGCCGACGATGGACGACCTTGAAAGCCTGCGGCCGCTGCTGCGGGAAATCGCCAGCTCAAAACCGGAATCGGAGCAAGAGATTCTGCAATGCTACGTTGCGACGCTCAACCAGGCCTTGGCAGCCTGGAAGGACAATCAGATAACCGACGCTCAAGCGCTATTTTTGAATCGATGCCTGGCTGCTGGAGTGCTGCGAAACGACCTCGAACAGGATCCTGCCTTAAAGTCTCTGGTCACGGCCTACCGGGATTCCGAAAATCGGATTCCCCTGCCCACGCGTGTCCCCGGTGTGACCGAGACGATATCGAGAGATCAGCCTCTATTTCATCGCGGTGACCACCATCAACCGCGGGATCCTGTTCCTCGGCGATTCCTGGAAGCAATTGACGCCACACGGTTTGAGACCCGGTTGAGCGGCCGCCTGGAATTGGCTGATGCGGTGGTCAGCGAGTCAAATCCACTGACGGCGCGAGTCATGGCCAACCGGATCTGGCTGCATCTGTTCGGGGAGGGAATTGTCTCGACCCCAGACAATTTCGGAAAACTCGGCCATCTACCGTCTCATCCGCAATTGCTGGACTACCTGGCGAGTCGATTTCGCGATGAAGGCTGGTCATTCAAAGATTTGATTCGGTTTATTGTTCATTCCAAGACTTGGCAGCAGTCTTCCCGGATGTCGGCGGAGGCAGAGAACTTGGATCCAAACAACCGTTGGTGGTCTCATTTCAATATCCGTCGCCTCGATGCGGAAGCCGTCCGAGATTCAATGCTGTGGGCGTCAGGCGAGCTGAATCTGGAAATGTTTGGACCCACCGTCGACGCAAATTCCGACTCGGTCCGTCGAAGCATCTACCTTCGCTCGATGCGCAATTCAATGAATGCGTTCCTGACAACCTTTGACGCGCCGGTGCCTTTCTCGACGGTAGGGCGCCGACATCAAACCAACGTTCCCGCCCAGTCTCTGGCATTGATGAATGGGGAATTCACGATGGCACGGGCTGTCGTGCTAGGCCGTCAAGTGGCTAACGAGACCGGCATGGATGATCGCCAACGCGTACAAACTCTGTTCCAGCGCATTCTCGGACGCAAGGGAGACCGTACCGAGCTGGCGTCGATGCAGCAATTCCTTGAAACGGCTCGTCAGACATCGCAGGATCGACTTGCCCAACGACAGGACCTCGAGCGTCAGAGCGAGAATCTTCAACGACAAGTCAACGCTTTGATTGATCCAGTCAAGAAATCTCTGCTCAATCAGGCCCCCGATACCTCCCCACCATCGCTACCTACTCCGATTGCCCATTGGCAATTTACCGAGGGACTTGATGATCTGATCGGAAACCTGGACGTGGAACTGATCGGGAGTGCCAGGATCACAACCGACGGATTGCGACTGGATGGCGGGGGATTTGCGAAAACCAAACCGCTGCGTCAGGACCTGCGGGAAAAGACGCTGGAGGTTTGGTTACGACTCGACGAACTCGATCAACGAGGCGGCGGTGCCATGACGGTTCAGGATCTACAAGGGCATCAGTTTGATTCAATCGTCTATTCGGAACAAACACCGCGGAAATGGATGGCCGGTTCCGATTTTTTCAAACGTACGTCCGCGTTTTCAGGAGCACCGGACGAGTCCGCTTCAGGGACAATCCAGATAGCGATCGTTTATGAAGCCGACGGTACGGTCCGAGGCTATCGCAATGGCCGAGGGTATGGCGATCCCTATCGTACGGGCCAGGCCATCAATTACCGTGCTGGCGATAGCCAGGTGGTCTTCGGGATGCGGCACGGGGTTCAAGTTTCTTCGGGGCGCATGTTACAGGGCCACTTGTTGCAAGCTCGCCTCTATGATTTCGCCCTGACACCGGCCGACATCGCGGCTTCCTTTTCTGGACAGCCGTTTGTGGCTCGCGACGAAATCTTGGCTGCCATGTTACCGGAGTCACGAGAGACATTGGAACGACTGGAATTTCAGCAAGCCGAACTCGAAAGCCGGCTGCAGGAATTACAGCAGTTTGACGCTTCGCTGCCCCCTTTCGCCCAGGTGGCACATATTCTGTTCAATACTAAAGAGTTTATTTATCTTCGCTAGTCGCGGCTTGTCATGGGAGAACACGCCAAATGGCTCCCTGATCGCCAGTCGAAACAACCAACAGGAAGTGGCAACATGATCAACCGCCGACAGATGCTGCAACAAAGCTCGACCGGATTCGGATTGGCTGCACTTGCCGGGTTATTGGCAGATCCGAACTTCGCGGGGCTTGCCGATGACGTGTCACCAGCTCTGCATCACCCACCCAAAGCCAAACACGTGATCTTCTGCTACATGTCAGGAGGCGTTTCGCATGTCGACTCTTTTGATCCCAAACCGAAACTTTCCGCCCTCGCGGGGCAACCCATGCCGGTAGCGATCGAGCGGACCCAGTTCAATCAAAACGGCAACATCATGCCGTCACCGTTCTCATTCAAACAGTATGGTGAGAGCGGGATTCCGATCAGTTCCCTGTTTCCCAAGCTTGGGGAGGTTGCCGACGAGTTGGCGGTGGTACGATCGATGACCAGCCAGGTCAATGAACACGCGCAGGGCAACTATGTGATGCACACCGGTTTTCCTTTCATGGGACACCCCAGCGCCGGAGCCTGGTTAACCTATGGCCTTGGTAGCGAAAACGAAAACTTGCCTGGATTTGTCGTGTTGCAAAGCGGCACGGCAGTGCCTCCTCACGGTGGAGTCGGTTTATACAGCAGCGGATTCCTTCCGGCGCAACATCAGGCCTCCATTTTGCAGGCCGATAAACTTCCGGCCGTGCGCAACATTCGCCCCCGGCACCGACGAAGTGAACAGCTGCAGCAACTGGACGTGGTTCGGCAACTGGATCAAAAATTCCTCGCACGAGGCACCGATCCGCAAATCGAGGCCGCGATCGCGAATTACGAAACCGCTTTTCGCATGCAGGCCGCAGTGCCGGAGGTCTGTGACATTTCCCAGGAGTCGGACAAGATCCGGCAACTGTATGGGATCGATTCCAGCGACCGCCAACTGGCAGCCTACGCCCGGCAGTGCTTACTGGCCCGCCGGCTGGTCGAGCGCGGAGTTCGGTTTGTCGAATTAAGCTGTCTGACGCGTGGTATTGGCGCCGGCGGAGCCCCCAATCCCTGGGATCAGCACGGCGACCTGGAAAAGGGGCACGCAGCCATGGCCCGGCAGGTTGACCAACCCATCGCCGGTTTGATCAAGGACCTCAAGTCACTTGGTTTGCTGGATGAGACACTCATTATCTGGGCCGGCGAGTTTGGCCGCACACCGTTTTCTCAAGGCTCCAACGGACGGGACCACAATCCCTTCGGTTTCAGCATCTGGATGGCCGGGGGGGGCACGCAAGGGGGCACCGTTTACGGACAAACCGATGAACTGGGCTATCGCGTTGTTGAAAACGAATGCAACGTCTACGACTTGTGGGCGACCGTCCTGCACCAGATGGGAATCGACCACACCCGGTTGACCTATCGGTATGCAGGCCGCGACGTGCGACTGACCGATGTGCATGGGAATGTGCTGAAGGGCATTCTGACAGCTTGACGTGCGCTGTGCAGGCAACGATGAACTTGATTTGACCGGACCAGGATCGAAGGGTTCGCAATCGGTGGTTTCACCGATCATGAAGTTCGTCGACGGCGGCTGGACAGCCCCAGCCAACACAATCCCAGGATGATCGCTGATCCCGGTTCGGGAACAGCGGAAAACAGCAAAATGTCGTTGCCGTCGCCCGCAGCGTAACTGATGAACAGGTCCACGCCGTTGTAGTTGCCGACCAGGTCACCTTCGTCCAGGTCATCAAAGTATCCTGTTCGCATGCCGCCGATTTCGGCAATCAGAAATTTCTGGTTCCACCCCAGCCCAAATCCGTCAATCAGCGAGACATCCAGCCTGCCGTCGAGAAGAAGATTCCCGGCGACCAGCAGCTGATCGAACTGACCAGATTGAAGTCCGCCCAGTTCGATAAAGGTTGCCGTATTGACTCCCGTTTCCAGGTCGCCCTCGAAACTGACAATGGCCGGGCTGTTGCCGGGACGCAGATCTCCAAATGCTTGAGCCGTACCTAAGCCGGTGCTACCACCGTTGTAGCTTCCGAAAAAGACACCGTAGCTTCCCGACGCAATCTCGATATTCAAATTGGCGGCGTCCATCGTGACATCATCGTAAAACGTCGTTGTACTGCCTCCTCCAATAGCGATCATCCCGGTTTCCGAGTTCACCAGGTCACCATGAACGTCGGCAAAGCCGCCACTAAACGCCAACACACCATCATTGGTCCAGCCGCCATTGGCGATGAATTGCCCGCGACCACTGACCAGGCCTCCGGTCTGGATGGTCAACGTTTCTTCAAATCGAAGTTGCCCACCAAAGTTATTGAGCTCACCCGCGTTGACATTGTCCCGGCCTGCAAATCGCAAACGTTCTCCAGTAGCTGCCTGCACCTCGCCAGCGGCCAGATTGAGCAGGCCAACTGTCAGCGAGGCGTCCCCATACAATGTTCCTGAATTGGAAATCCTGACGTCAGACAAGTCGACCGCCGTATTTTGCAGGGCGGTCAGCGTTCCCGCGTCACTGTAGGCCGAATGGTGGACCGTCCCCGCCATCGAGCCACTGATCGCGTTGATGGCGCTGAATTCGGCCAGCGACGTTTCCCCGAATTCAAATCGTCCTCCATCCAGATTGACCATCCCCGCCGATCCGATTCGGGTCGTGCCACCGACAGAAACCAGGCCATCGTCATACAGATTCAGCGTTCCAGCTCCAGCTTCTCCGACCGTCAGATCGTCGGAATGATTCCATTGCGATCCCAACCCCGAAACGGTGGCAATCCCGGATCCGGTGGATGTCTCGCCCAAATAGCCTGATCGGTTATTGACCACGCCGCCGGCTTCCACATTCAGCGTTCCAGTGCTTTCCCGGCCGATGAGCAAATCAAGTGAATTGTCCCATCGTGAGCCAATCCCGGTGACGGTCACATTTCCGGTGGATCCATGCAATGCCCCGATATTGGAAAATGTATTGCTGACCAAGCCACCGTCTTCGATTCGGAGCGTGCCATCTCCGGCGTAGCCAACCGAAATCCCCGACGAATGATTCCATTCTGAACCAGCCCCGCTGACGATGGCATCGCCTGTCCCTGAAAAGCCGACGTAGCCGGTGCGGTTATTGACGACACCGCCGTCCTGAATGGTGAGATTTCCGTTTCCATAGAAACCGGTAAAAATGGTTGTAGAGGAATTCCATTGCGAGCCGGTTCCGGTCACCGTAACCTGCCCGCTGGATCCGGATGACAATCCGATGTAGCCAATGCCTGACTCGTTGATGACACTTCCGTTGCGAACCGCGAGTACTCCTCCCTCGGAACCGAAGTTACTGACGGTCAAGGCGGCCACATTGGCGAAAGTAGGCCTGTCGTTGCCGACATTGACCTGTCCTTGATTCAGGATTGTGAGTTCGCCGATCCCGCCGTCTGACTGGCTTTCGCTGCCACCCAGATACAGTTGGCGATTGTTCCAGCGTGACCCGCTACCGGTCACTGTTGCGGATCCAAGTGAGTCGGCCCAGCGGGCCAGGTAGCCGGTTGTGTTCGATACCTCGCCACCAGACGAAATGTTAAGCGTTCCCTGTCCCTGCCAACCGATGCCCAGCGCCTCCGTGTTGGACCATCGCGAATCGTCTCCATTGATCGTAACTTCGCCTTGCGAACCGGAAGCAAAGCCGACGAAACCCACCTGGCTGCTCACAACACCGCCGCTGTCAACGTTTAACGTTCCACTTCCCTCGACTCCGACTGACAGCCCTTCGGCATGATTCAGCTGCGAACCGCTCCCGGTCACCGTTGCCAGACCGTTCGACCCCGCGGAGAGTCCAATCTGACCAACCTGGTCGGTGCTGACCACGCCGCCGTTGCGAACTTCCAGAATACCTCCGGAACCGGAGTCACTGACGGTGAGCGCCGTCAGACTGCCCGCGTACAAGTCGCTGCCGACGTTCACCTGCCCATTGGCTTCGATCGTCAGACTGCCTGCCCCACCATCGGTGGACGCGGAGCCTCCGACAAACAGACTTGAGTTGTTCCAGCGGGAGCCATCCCCGGTCACGGTGACTTCCCCTGTTGCAGTGGATTGCGTGCCCACAAAGCCAGCCGAATTGCTGACCACACCACCATCTTCAATGGCCAGCACCCCGTTTCCGTAGTTACCCACGAACAGGGAAGACTGATTGTTCCACTGCGATCCGCTACCGGTCACAGTCGCTTGACCGGATGATCCCGACGATTTTCCCACTTGCCCGATTCCCGCATTGGAAATGACAGCGCCGTTGCGGACGGTCATCGAAGCGTGCCCGGAATCGCTGACGGTGACGGCCGTTGTGGAACCGTTTTGCAGGTCGTTGCCGACGTTCACTTGCCCGCCAGCGTCAACCACCAGGCTGGCTGCGCCGCCGTCGTTGACGGCGGTGCCACCCAGGAACAAACGCGAGCTGTTCCACTGCGAACCATCGCCCGTGATCGTCGCAGAACCGGTCGCATCAGAATCGTAGCCAATGTAGCCCACGCTGTTAGCGACCTTACCTCCGTTGTCCACCGTCAGAGAGCCGGATCCAAAATATCCGACGTACAAAGAGGATGAATGACTCCAGCGGGCATCGTTGCCAGTTACCATCGCCAAACCCGTCGACCCAGAATTGAAGCCGATATAACCCGCGGTGTTACTGACCAGTCCGCCTTCTTCCACGTTAAGCGTACCGGTTCCTGTGGATCCCACAAATATCGACGACGACAGGTCCCAGTGAGCACCCGGTCCGCGGACCGTCGCCACCCCGGTGGAACCCGAATTTCTGCCTACAAAACCCGTGGTGTTGGTGACCCGGCCTCCGTCCTCCACGATCAGCGTACCCGCGCCGGATGTCCCCACAAACACCGACGATGTATTGTTCCACTCAGATCCGCTGCCGGAGATTGTCACCTCGCCCTTTGAGCCAGCTGACAGCCCGATCCGGCCCACTCCCGCATTGGAAATGATGCCGCCATCGCGAACCTTCAAAATCCCGTTAGAATCGGAGTCGCTGATGGTGACGGCCGTTGCGGATCCGGTGAACCAATCGTCCCCCACATTGACTTGCCCATTACTATCGACCACCAGGCTCCCGGTGCCGCCGACGAGATAGGGATTGTTACTCCCCAGGTACAAGCGTGCGTTGTTCCATTGCGAACCGTTGCCGGTTACCGTTGCGGAACCCGTGGACCCCGCCGAAAGTGCAAGATACCCGGTTTCGTTACTGACTACGCCGCCGGCATCGACATTCAAGATTCCATGACCATCTGCTCCCACGACCAATGTCGATCCGCTGTTCCATTGAGAACCAATGCCGGTGACCGTTGCCGCTCCGGTTGCATTTTCAAAAATTCCAAGCCGAGCCGAACCGACATTGACCTGTCCTCCATTCTCGATGTTCAACGTTCCCTGGCCGTAGACACCCAGAAATAGAAACTCATCGACATCCCATTGCGATCCATCGGAGATAGTCGCCAGGCCGGAACCGCTTGAAGTGTTCACTCGCGCCGAACTGCTGTGGACCGTGGCGCCATCGAGAATATTCAGCGTTCCGGCGCTGGCACCTCCGATGTGAAGTCCTCCCTGATTCATCCACTGTGACCCAGCACCAGTAATTGTCGCGACACCCGACTGGGAGCCTGTTCCAATCCAGCCTGCGATTGATTCGACTTGAGCCCCAGCGAATACGTTCAAATTGCCAGAAACTCTGACATCTCTTCCTACCGTTAGACGCGTGCCGACGCTGCTTGCACCATCCAGATTCAAGGTCGCTCCATTCAGAATTCTTGCGTCAGCCAGACTGTCATCGATATTGAAATGGAGACCCCGGATCGTGGTTGAACCGCCAGTGACGGAAAAGCCGAGTGTAGAATTGAAGGTCAGTTCGTATTGCGTCGAAGCAGATTGGTTATGAAACAGATAATCGCCGGCCCGCACTTCCATCCATCCAATGCTGCGATTTCCTGTCGCTCCGCTCCACAGAATCGTATCGGTGATATCAAGATCAAACAGCGCAAAATCATTCAAGCCTGGAGGACCAGTGGGAGTCCAGCCGTTAGCGTCCGCCCAGGAAGATGAGGTTCCATTCCAATGATGGGTTGTCTGTGCGTTCAACTGCGTCTCCATCAAACTGTTCTGGAGGATGATGAAGGCGATCAGTGCCACCAAAAGCAGTCGTCCGTCGATTGTCCGGCGGAAATCGAGGACAAAGGACGCGCCGTTCCTGATGACCACAGATTGGTGATCGGGTTTGCGTGAAAAACACGAACTCGATCGTCCGTGACCAGCCGAATCAGAAGCATTACGTCGAAAGCTGTGGATCATGGTTTTTGCCGGTTAGAAACGGGGATAGGGCCTGCAAATTCGCGCCGCCAAACCAGTAGACGGATCAATCACCACCCAGCGGACGCCAAAAATAAAAAAATGATCGATGCTCGAAATGATGGAGTTGTCGCGGTGAAGAACAGGTTTTTTTCGCAATTTCCAGCTCCAATGATAAAATCGAAGTCCGGTCACACTCCTTTCTGACGCCACGATGGACGGACACTTGAACGACAGAGCCAAAGACATCAAGGACACAGATCTCGATGGCGAGGCCGACGACCATGAATTCGCGAAGTTGTTACGGGATGCCCAAGCTGGTGATAAGCAGGCAGCTAATATCCTGCTCGTAAAATATCGGGACTATTTGCTGGCGATTGCCAACCAAGAGCTGGAGTCTGCCATACGGCCGAAAGTCGCAGCTTCTGATCTCGTGCAGCAATCGATGATCGCCATACAAGGTTCCCTGGAGCAATTTCGCGGTACCACGAAAGGAGAATTTCAGGCCTGGATCAAGCAGATTCTGTCCCACGACCTCATTGACGTCAGACGAAAGTACCGAGGCGCTCAGCAGCGAGCGGTTGCTCGTGAGCAGCGACTGGATGATTCTCGACTGGCTCAACCGGTGTTGCCTGACAATCAGTTCACGCCGGGGACGGACGCTCAAGTAAAAGAGGAAGCGGAATTGCTGAGGCAGGCGACAAAGCGATTGCCAGAGCACTATCAGCGCGTCCTACAGTTGAGAAACTGGGAGGAGCTTAGTTTTGACAAGATTGGTGGCGAGCTCGACTGCTCCGCGGATGCGGCCAGAAAATTGTGGTTTCGTGCGGTGCAGCGGTTGAGACAGGAAATGCAACAACCGCCGTAGAATCGATGAATCGACAACGTTTGCAAAATGACTGGTTTTGAGTTTTGAGCCGTGAATAAATCAAACCCCGACCGTGACCAGGTCCTGGCCGACCAGTTAGCGCAACTTCATGATCGCATGTTGCGTGCGGAAGTGACGGAAGATGATGTCGGGCACCTCGATGAGGAACTTCACCAGGAACGGCAGGTCCTCGGATTAATCGAGCGCGTGAAGCGATTTCGGCTGGATGAATCATTGAAAACCAGTGGCCAATCGACCACCAGGGGCGACCAGACGGATTCTGCGCTGATCTCCGACCAGGTCAAGGGGACTGACACGTGGCAAGATTCGCTGCTGCCAAAACAGATCGGCCGGTTTGAGATTGTCGGTCCGTTGGGTCAAGGTGGTTATGGGGTTGTCTATCATGGAGTCGATCCTGAATTGGACCGACATGTCGCGATTAAGATCCCGCGCGTCGAGGTTCTTGTTTCCACTGATCTACGGGCCCGATTTATCCGGGAAGGAAGACTCGCGGCTGCCCTGGGTCACCCGAACATCGTGACCATTCACGAGGCCGGGCAACAGGATGCAATCTGTTTCCAGGTCAGCGAACTGGTTCGAGGCTTGACCTTGGCCGACTGGATTGCCGACCAGACCGAGCCGGTTGATCAGCGTTGCGCCGCAGAATTGGTGGCGGTGCTGGCCGGCGCCATGCAACATGCTCATAGTCGTGGCGTGTTGCATCGCGATCTCAAGCCAGCCAACATCCTGATCGCGTGTCCTCCGGATGATACGATGGCCGCCGCCGATCTGGCAGGGGCAGCCAAAATTTCCGATTTTGGGTTGGCTCGCCTGGTCGATGACAACACCTCGGAAACCCAGACGGGATCATTGATCGGGACGCCAGCCTACATGCCTCCGGAACAGATGAACAGCGACGCCGACAAGATCGGTCCGGCTGCCGACATCTATGCGCTCGGGTGCATCCTGTATGAACTCCTGGCTGGTCGCCGACCATTTGAAGGCGAAAGTGTTCTGGAAATCATTCAGACCGTTCAACATTCGGATGCCAAACCGATTCGCGTGCATCGACCCGACGTCTCCCGAGACCTCCAGGCAATCTGTCAGAAGTGTCTCGAAAAAGATCCCGCCCGTCGCTACGACACCAGCTACGAACTTGCCGAAGATTTGAATCGTTGGCTTGCCGGCCAACCGGTTGCAGCTCGCCTCCCCAGTCGATTCGACCGCATCGCAAAATGGGCCTCTCGGAACCCTGCCTTGGCAACGGCGATTGCAATCATTTTCGTTTCCGTGGTCTCTGGAATGCTGGTTTCATTGTGGCAATGGAATCGGGCGGAAAAAAATCTTGCGTTGGCGATAGATCAGCGATCGCTGGCCGAGCGCCATATGGAACGTGTCGAGAAAGTCGTCGACGAAATCCTGACCGACGTCGCTAACGCACTCAAGGATGTACCTCAGATGGAGGGTTTTCGTGAGCGGCTATTGGCCCAGGCAGTCGACTTGCAAACTGAACTGGTGGAAGAAAATTCGGATAATCCGCTGGTTCGATTTCGGAGTGCCCAGGCATTTCGTCGATTAGCCAGGATTCAAAGCTGGCTGGGTGAATTTGAGCCCGCGATTGAAGCCGGGAATCGAGCCAATGAAATTCTTGAATCACTGTCGTCGGATCAAATTGCTGAGTCTCAGTTGCAAGCCGAGCAAGCTCAAGTTTACCTCGAAATGACTGCTCCGTTATTTCAACTTAAACGAATCGATGAAGCGTTGAGGTCGGTTCAGCGAATCATCGACATTCAATCGAAATCAGACCTGGGAATGACTGCCAGCGAACAAGCGCTCATCTTTGCACGCGCTCAACGAGCGTTGGGAATCATCCTGCAAAGTCAGAACAGGAACAATGAAGCCATTGCTGCCTTCGCCGCTGCAGAGTCGGCAATCGACGAGCTGCCGGATGAGACGCGTACTGATTCTGAAGCCGCCAGCGTCCACTACCGCGTCCTGAACAGCTTGGGAATCATGGCCAAATCGATGAACCGGTTTGATCAGGCAAATCAATACTACGCAAGATCGATTGCGATTAATCAAGCAGCCGTTGAAGCGTTTCCTGAACGAGTTGATTTCCGGTTCGACCTGGCCGTTACCAATTTGAATGTTGGCAATTTTCTGTTCCGTGAAGGGCAATATGAGCGGGCCACGATATCGTATCTCACGTGCTCTGAAACAACTGCCAAACTGGTCTCGGATTTCCCTCAAGCACGCCGTTTCCGGTCCGTTTTTATCTCCAGCCAAATCGGGCTGGGCGCCGCCTACCGCCGGCTACAACGAACCGACGAAGCCGTCCAGGTTTATCGCGCCGCCATCGCTGAACTGCTGTCAATCAATGAGGAACCCGGTGGCACGCCAAACCATCGGAAGAATCTGGCAAAAACCTACAACAATCTGGGTTTGGCGTATCGTGACCTCAACCGGATTGACGATGCGGCGGCGGCCCATCGACAAGGAATTGAGGTGCTTGAACAACTGGTTGCCGAGTACCCGAATGACCTCTCGATGCGATTGTCATGGTCGACGGGATACGGAAACCTGGGTTTGCTGATGCTCGATTTTGGTGATCCTGAGAATGCCCTGCCGGCCCTCAAGAAAGGGCTGAGCATTGGCCGAACCTGCTACCAGACGAATGGACTCGATGCCCGAGTTTTGAATAATCTTCGCTGGCATTGCGAAAAGTTATCCGAATCTTGCTGCCGGTTGGGACACCATGACGATGCAATCCGATACGCTCAATCCATGGCTGACCTGTCTTCGACTGCCATGCATGACCTGGAAGTAGCGCAGGCTGTCACCAAGTGCCTGGCAATCGTCGAGGAAAACACAGGCGGCCAACCTGAGATCGAAGACGCAGCGCGACCTTATGTTGATACCGCTGTGAATTTAATTCGAAAGGCTGCAGCCAGTGACGAGATCAACGTGGAAACGATCGCCCAGGAAAAGGCATTTGACGCGCTCCGAAAGCATGCTCAATTCCAAGCCTTAATCGCAGACGGGACCCGTTAGCGGACCACGTTCGCAGGGCACGCTAATTTCGTTGTTCATGGACGAGCAGGTTTTCGCTTGAAAAATCCCCAACACCGACGCTATCCATTAGTCTGATACAGGCCAGTTGGCCAATTGACAAATTCAAAAATGAAATCCACTGCGACTCCCATCAGGCAAATTGCGAAACGAACTTGGTGGCTGGTCCTGGTGGTGTGCTTGGGATCCTGCACCACCGGCGAATCGCCATCTAGTGTTTCAGATCAACCTGTCTCCGGCGCGGCGCAGACCCCGCAACTGGATTCTCAGGAACCGGCTTCCATTAAAGTCGTTAGCTGGAATGTGCTGTACGGATTCAATCACGGTCAATCGGTCGACCTTGCTGTTGACTGGTTGAATCAACGACAACCGGATGTAGTTGCCCTGCAGGAACTCAATGGCTTCACGGCCAGCTCCCTCGCCGCGCTGGCCAGTCGCTGGGGACATCCGCACTCGGCAATCCTTAAACCGAATGGCTTTCCGGTCGGATTGACTTCCAAATTTCCAATCGACGTTATCAAGCGACAGGTTGACGGATTCCACCACGGATACCTCCACGGCAAGACTCACCAAATCCACTTCTTCGTGGTCCACTTCTGGCCGGGCAAGGACCACGAAGCGGAACAGGTAGCCACCGAAATCAAGGCATTGATGGAGGAGCGTCAACAGGTTGTGCTGCTGGGGGATTTTAACAGCCACTCGCGGCGCGATGCCGATTTTCTAAATGATCGAGAACAGGTAGCTGCTCAATTCAATGTTGTCGACGGATTCGAAGACATCGGCCTGATCGACCTGGTTGCAAAACACGATCCTCAAGCCCGCTTCACCTTTCCGTCACCGCTCACCATTCCTCGTTGGAGCAAAACGGAGAGCGAATTGCTGACCAAACGCCAACGAATCGACTTTATCTTTGCCGATCGTCAATTAGCGGGCACCTCGACCAGCAGCATGGTGGTTACGTCGGAAGAAGTCCAACAGGTTTCCGATCACTATCCGGTGATCGTCGAGTTCAAAAGATCCAATCGTGCTGCCGGGAACGATGGTCGCAAACCATAATCCGCATCGCACATGGCGTCACTGCCGGACGAAGCACGAGCGATTCTGCAAACCGGATTCCAGGCATTTTCTGCTGAACTTCGAGCAGGATCAGCCGAGCCCACGGTATTCATGGCGAGTCTCGCCCCTGTTCGATTGGATCGATCAGCTTCAGTCGTCGTTCCATGACTGTGTTGGACTCCGTTTCAATACGGACCAGGTACTCGCCTGGTTTGAGATACTCTCGATAGTTGATGAAGTAGGGTTGCAGGCTGGCCGTTTTCTTGACGACCAGGTCCCAGCGAAATTGGTTCAGGCCTCGCTGGCCGGACAGTGAAAATGAAGTGATCGCGGTAGGCAACGACTCGGTGTTGGATTCGTCGCGATCACGTGCTGCAACCGGCCACACACTCAGCTTTACCTGGCCGGGCTCATGCAGCCAATAGGTGATCGAGGTTTTCTCAACCCTGCCAAAATTCAAGCCCGGACGCGTGTCACTGACATAGGGGCGTGTCGCTTCGGGGATCGCAAATAGATAGTCGCGGTCGCGAATCTCAGGCGACTTTTCAAACAGTTCGTACACCGGCTGCAGACCCAGTTTGTAGATCCCGCGTCCATGGGTCGCGATCACCAGCTCATTCGCCCGTTCCTGAATGACCAGATCGGCAATGCTGCAGGCCGGCAAACTGTTACCCAGCATCGACCAGCTCTGACCACGATCGGTCGACAGATAGACGCCCCGAAACGTGCCGGCATAAAGGACGTTTTCATGAACCGGATCCTCAATCACAACGTTGGCCGGTTCATCGGGCAGATTTGCTGAAATCGATCGCCAGGTTTTGCCGCGGTCCTCGGTGCACAGCAGGTAACTCGCGAAGTCATCGTAATTCAGCCCAGACACCGCAACGTAGCAACGGTCAGCAACGTGTCGCGAGGGTTCGATGGTGCGCACATAACCGACCGGAACGCGTTCGGTTCGCTGCTCCCAATGCTGGCCACCATCTTCGCTGACCCACAACCCACCCCGGTCGGTCCCGACATATAACAACCCTGGTACCAACCGAGATTCGGCTACCGCTGACGCGGCCAGTGAATTTCGTTGTGCGTCTTCAGAGCCGGACAAGTCGGGGCTGATCACGCTCCATTCGTCGCCCCGATTGTCACTTTGAAACAGATAGTTTCCGGCCAGAAACAGTCGCTTCGAATCATGCGGCGAGATGATCAACGGCGCGACAAAATTGAATTTCAGTTCGCCGGGATGCTCCTTCGGAAGCCGCGGTCGAATTGGCCGGGACCGGTTGGTCGCCATGTTCTTGCGGCGAAAGGCGCCTTCCTGGGCACTGTAGTAAACGGTATTCGGATCTGCAGGATCAACTTGCGTTACACAACCGTCACCGCCATTCCAGGGATCGATCCACAAGTACTTCCACGAATCGCCCCCGTCAGGATGCCATTCTCGGGCCGGCCCGAAAACGGTAGCGTTGTCCTGAGCCCCAGCAAAAATCCGATAAGGTTCTGACTGATCCACGGCAAGGTCGTAGAATTCACCGGTCGGCAAATTATTGAAATGCACCCAGGACTGCCCGCGATCAAAACTCTGGTACAAACCACCGTCATTGCCGAGCACGAGGTGATCTGGATTCTCAGGATGAATCCACAGCTCGCAATGATCCAGATGCAGGCCACTGGCTGCACTGGGATTGATGTGTCGAACATCGCCGCCGAGATAATCAAACGTCCTCCCACCATCGGTACTATGGGCCACGCGAACGCCTAACCCGAAAACTTCATTATCATCTTTCGGGTTAACGTAAATATCGGCGAAGTACCAACCGATACGGGACAAAAACGGCAAGTCGGTTTCGTGAGTTCGGTTCCAGCTGTTCCCACCGTCGAGACTCTGAAAGATCTGCGCAGCGGCACCACTTTCAATGTCAGCGCGATGATCGACCAGCGCGTAAACCTTGTCAGCATCAGTGTGCGAAACGGCCAAGCCAATCCTGCCAACTTGATCGCCACTGGGCAGGCCACGTCCCACTTTCTGCCAAGTCAAACCGCTGTCGCCGCTGCGGTACACGCTACTATTGCGGCCACACACGTCCGGGTAGTTTTCCCAGGTTGATGCGTAGACAACCCGAGGATCACTCGGCGACCAGACCACATCGTTGGCACCGGTGCGATCATCGATCTCCAATACATGTTGCCAAGACTGCCCACCGTCTTCGGTCCGGTACAGACCGCGATGCGGATTGGAGGACCAGAAATGTCCCAACACGGCAACGACTGCAATCTCAGGGTTGTTTGGATGGATGGCGATTTCGCCGATATGCCAGGAATCGTCCAATCCCAGGTGCCGCCAATGTTCACCGCCGTCGTCGGAACGATAGACCCCGGTGCCCGGGATCGTAAAGTTGCGAGCTTTTTTCAAACTCTCACCGGTCCCCAGATAAATGATGTCGGGGTTGGATGGCGCCAAAGCGAAATCACCAATGCCGTGGGAGGCTTGGTTTTCGAAGATCGGTTTCCAGGCCACACCGTTGTTGGTGGTTTTCCAGAGATTACCTGAACCGAATGCCGCGTAGATCGTGCCCGGATGAGTCGGATCCAATTGGACCGCTTCGACCCGAGCCGAATTGACAACCGGCCCCAACTGAATCCAGGGCAAGCCATACTCGGTTTTCTGTTTCAATCGTTGGTACGTTTCGAATGATTCGACCAGCGGTGAGGTTGGTTGCCGTTCCGGGATGTCCTGAGCCATCACAGGAACTGCGATCGTCCAACAGGCCAAAATGGATAAGCATAAGACTGGCAAAGACACTACGATTCGAAAACGTTTGGGGATTCGACTGGTGGGCATGTTGCGATTCAAGAAAAACGGGTCGTGGTATTGGCTGGTGCCGCGTCAAGTATTGATTTTGGGGTTGGCACTTCAATTTAGCGATTGGTTTTTCGAGCAAGATTGACTCGCCGACCCCAATTCTTAAGTTAGACGCTGCACTAGTTCAATTAGAGCAGTTGTCTAACTCGGATAAAACCAAACACCAATGTGACAAGACCACAAATCACGGCCAGCAAGCCGAACAACCCGACCAGTGTAGCAGCGATTCTGGCCGGCCAGCCTTTGAGATCATACGTACTGGTCAGTGGATAGAAGCCATCCCGAAAACCCAGCCAGGCCAGATAAAGCAATGTGCCACCAAACCCCAGCGACGTGCAAGCGGCACCAAGAAAAATAAAACCGAGTTTGATGGGATCTGGATTCATTCGTTGACTCGTTTTGATTCATCATAACCAGACGTCTCGCTCAACGGCAAATTCGCTAACCGGTTCTGCCGGATAGATATGACTTGACCAATTCGTTGCGGGAATTTTCGAAAACCTCACCAACTGCCCCCACCTCAATGATCTCACCGATCCCGTCGCGGATCCAGAAGACGGCAACTTGATCGGCAAGTCGTTTCGCCTGGGCCAGGTTGTGAGTGACAACAATGATTGTGTACTTGCCACGCATCGAGTCAATTAAGCGCTCAACCTGCTGAGCCGACATTGGATCGAGTGCGCTACAAGGTTCGTCCATTAGCAACACTTGCGGTTTCAGCGCCAAGGCTCGGGCAATGCACAGCCGTTGTTGCTGGCCACCGGAAAGCTCCAGTGCCGACTGGTCGAGCCGATCGTGAACTTCCTCCCACAAACCGACATCACGGAGTACCGTTTCCGTCATCTTGCGGAAAAATCGTTGATCACCTTGCCCGAGTTCGCGAAGGGCCAGCTGGATGTTGCGACGTATCGACATCGCAAATGGATTGGGCTGTTGAAAGATCATGCCGACCTGTCGGCGGAGATCGACTGAGGTGGCGAAAACCTTGTCCAGTGGTTTACCGCCAAACCCGATGCGACCGGAAACTTCAGCACCTGGCATGAGCTCGGTCATGCGATTCAATGCCGCCAGAAAACTGCTCTTTCCACAACCCGACGGTCCCACCAAGGCCAACACGTGTCCGGGTTGTGCGGCAATTGTCGCGTTTCGCAGAATCTGCCTTCCGTGATAGGAGACGCACAGGTTCTCAGTTGAAATCACCACTGGCCTCCCGTGACCGGCTGCGAGCCCATCCCTACCAATCGAAGCAGTGCCACCATCGTGCCGTTGATGATTAACAGCAACGCTACCAGCACACAGGCGGTCGCGTAAGCCCGCGGCCCGCCGTTGGGCACATTCATCGCCATGTCATAAATATGAACGCTCATCGATCGCCCGGAATCAAACAAAGATTCGGGCGTCCGCGCAACGTAGCCAGCGGTAAAGATCAAGGCTGCCGTTTCGGCCAACGCTCGGCCGACACTGAGCACCACTCCTGCGGCCAATGCCGGTGCGGCAGCAGGCAACACGACCCGAAACAGAGTCGCCGTGCGGCCCAAACCCAACGCGGCCGCGGCGATACGATAATCATTGGGGACCGCTGTGATGGCTTGCTCGAACATGCGAATCAGCAGCGGCAAGACCATGCAGGACAGTGTCAAGGCTCCCGCAAGAATCGAGTAACCGAGTCCCAGGGTAATGACAAACAAGGCATTGCCAAACAGACCAAACACGATCGAGGGGACGCCGGCCAACACGTCCAGAAACCGCCGAATGTTTCGCGTCCAGTGGGTATCATCGCCGACTTTCTCAGCCAGTTCGATCGACGTAGCCAGGGCCAGTGGAATGGTAATCACCAGCGTGACCGCCAATAACAGGCAGGTCGATAGAATCACTGGGCCAATTCCTCCAGCTCGCCCCGCATCCTCTACTGGCGCGGTCAAAAATTCCCACGAGACCTTTGACAATCCACGCCACGCGATATCGATCAGGATCCAGCCCAGAATCGCAACCACCAATCCGGAAGTGGACCAGACGAACACCGCCATCCATTGTTCCCGACGCCGGTGCGATTTTGGCGTAAACCCGCTTTTTGCACTATCCATAGGACAGGCTCCCTCGCCTGGAAACGACAACCACAATCGCACTGACCGCCAGCATCAAGATTAAGCCGCTGACAAACAACACCGATCGATGCGCCTCCGTTGCATAGCCCAGTTCCAACGCAATGTTGGCATTCAATGTCCGCCCCGGCGAAAGCAACGAGGAAGGCAGTTGGACGACATTGCCAGCCACCATCAAAACGGCCATCGTTTCTCCCAACGCACGAGTTAGCGCCAGAATGACAGAGGCAACGATCCCTCGACGCGCCGCTGGCAGCACCACCGCACGAATAATCGCCCAACGTTCCAGCCCCAAGGCTGCCGCTCCCCGGATCCAATGCCGGGGCACCGAACCAATCGAGGAATCGGAAAGTACTGCCACCGTTGGCAACACCATCAGCGACAGCATGATGGTTGCAGTCAGCAAGTTCTGCCCACTACCTCCCCAATGGGCGATCAACGGTGCCAGGACAACCAGCCCCCAGAGTCCAAATACGACCGATGGAATCCCAGCCAGTAGTTCGACCATCCGCCGATGCCAAAAGGATAACCATCGCGGTGCGTAAAAATTGCAGAAGATGGCTGACGCAATTCCCAGCGGCGCTGCGATCACAACGGCACCAAAACTGGTTACCAAAGTGGCCACGATCATAGGAACCAGATTGAACTCCTCCGAAAGTGGATGCCAACTGGAATCGCTAAGAAAACGCAACATCCCGATCTGCCGAATCGCCGGGATGGATTCTTTGACCAGAAACCAGCCTACCAGCACAACGACCACCGCCGAGCCAACCGCCGACAATCGACAAACGAGCGTGAACCACCGATCACTTCGCAACGTGCGCTCCAGTTACCACCGGCACAAAGTACAGCGACTTGACCAGATCATGCACATCTTCGGATTGGCAGTAGTGGATGAATTCGCTGGCTAATGCGGTCGGTGAATCGGTGGTCACCAGATTCAACGGTCGACTCATCGGGAACTCTCCACTGGCGACATTTGCCGTACTGGCCGCGACGCCGGCAAGCGGCAGCAGACGAATAGGAACACCGGCTTCGATGTTGGCTTCGGCGGTTCCAATCGAAACATAGCCGACGGCTCCCACCGCACCGGCGACCGTTTTCACGCCATGTTCGTTGTCGCCGACGATCACGTCGGGCTTCACGGTAAGGTTTTCCAACTCGAAATGCTGCAGGAATACTTCCAATGTTGCGCGGCCCTCTGCCTTGTGCACGACGCTTATTTGCCGATCTGAGGCACCGACTTGGTTCCAGTTATTGATTTGGTCCTGGTAAATGGCAACGATCTGCTGCCGGCTCAACTCTTCAACCTGATTGGATTCGTGCACGATAACGCCCACTCCATCGGCAGCGATTTGATGAGACACCAGCGCGTCTTCTCCCGGTTTCAGCGAACGACTGGCCATTCCGACATCTGCAACTCCCAATCGAACATCGGCAATCCCTTTACCAGATCCACCGGTTTGCACGTCGATCCGAACACCAGGATGGAGTGTTTCAAACCGCTTCGCAATTTCGGTAACCAATGGAGCCACCGTACTGGAACCGGTCAGTGTCAGCTTTCCTGTCAGTGCTTCGCCCTTCACCGCCTCCCGCGATTGAGCCTGACGGCAACCCGTTACACCGACCGCAGTTGCGATTAGACAAACTAACAATGCAAACGGCTTCATCGGAATGTTCGCCCATTCAGAAAGGATGATGTTGTACGACATTGGCAACGTCTATTCCGAGAACGAAAGTGTGCAGCATCCCAGATCAAGCGATTTCCCTTTGCGGCGATTGAGCAAGGCTGGAGTCAGGGTGTAAGAAACGTATCTCCCATCTCGTGTCCCGGTGACGATTCCTGCTTCTCGAAGCGCCTTCAAATGATGCGATAGCAACGTCGGTTCCACGCCCAGCGATTCGTTGATTCCCGAAACGGTTTTGGGCCCCGCCAACAATTGCTCGACGACGGCCAGCCTGGTTTCATCGGCCAGAACTTTAAGAATAGTTGCGCAGGAAATCTCCGCTGCCGAATCTTGACTGAGAATACTGAGAACCGGTTTCATCGACCAATCCCGATTGAGAAACAATTCAATTGAACCGTCATTCAACCATTGCGATGCGTTGCCGTCAAGCTGTTGGTCAAATGGATGCCGAATACAGGTCAATTCCGCCGATCAAGTCCCCGTGGATGTGGCTGAGCCAACAGATCCGCCCTGGGGAACATAATGAAGAGGCTGCTAGTGCCGCGTCAAGTATTGATTTTGGGGTTGGCACTTCAATTTAGCGATTGGTTTTTCGAGCAAGATTGACTCGCCAACCCCAGTTTTTAAGTTAGACGCTGCACTAGTTTTGTATCGCAAGACAACCTTAATTTGCTAAATTGAGCATGCTTTTTCCCAGCAGCTCTAAACATGACATCGATCGCCTACACCTACCGCTACACCTACCGCTACCCCTTCGCCAGTTACCTGGTCGGTCACACCTCGGTGCCGTCCATCCAAACGGCGACGGTCGATGCCAAGGGAACCCATCCGTTTCTGTTCCGCGGCCGCGTGTTGCACCCGGATGAGTTTGGACGCTGTTTGTCGCTGTTAAGCAAGATCGTGCGGACTCACTTTCATTTACCGTTGACGCCAGCAATGCTTGATCCAGTCGTCACCGTTGCCGACGATGCGATCCGCATGGAGGGCTTCAGCGGCTGCTGCAGCGTTTACGCTCGAGCTGATTTTTCACACCGCTCATTCGATGGCAAGCTGCTATCAACGGGTACCACCAACGTTGATTTCGGTTCCCAAATGCAGTCGGCACTGGCTCGAGTTGGAATCCAGGAAGCCGTCAATTTATCGATCGGATCCGAATCGTTTCAATTGCATACCGACGATGAGACGGTGATTGAACGGAAAGTCAAACTGCCGATCCGCTGGATCAAAAGTTTTACCGAGGTGCAAACGTTATTGCCGCAGCTGCAACCGAAACTGGAATGCGATGGCATCCAGACAGCACGCTTGCTCAAATCGTTTCCCTCTGGCCCGCCCCCCAAGAATGCGCTGTACGCGATTCAAAGCGGATCCGGAGTCCGACTGACAACGCGGGAAAAATCTGGCAGCGTCTCCGTCCATGGCATCCATCGCGTGGCCGTATTGGAAAAACTGCTGCCAGTAACGCAGCGACTCAAAGTCTATGCCGACGACATTCAAGGAAACGTTGGCTGGGAAATTACAGGCGCCGCCAGCCGTTTTTTTCTCATGATCAGTCCTCGAGCGTATCGCGGATTCTCTGGCGAAGGCGCTAACCTGTCGCGGATCGCAGATGCCAGTTGGGAGTTCAGTCACCGCGGCTACGACGTGGCCCAGCAACAGTACTTCGATCGAGCGTTACCATTGGATCTGTCCGGAGTGGTCAAATTGCAGCCCCGACTCAAGTCAGCCCAAAAATTGTTCGACGCCGATCTCGTGCGTATCAAAACGAAACTACCCGATGGCCAAATCGATTGCCTGGTACAGGGAACCAATACAGATCACTTCGTTCGCTTGCGCAATGACAACGATGCCTGTTCCTGCCGCTGGCACAGCCGGTACCAGGGCGAACGCGGTCCTTGCAAGCATATTCTGGCAGCCCGCATCCTGGTGGAACAGGAAATCGAATCATGACTACGTCGGAATTGCTCGAGAGCATCAAACGTACGGTGCTGGAAAATGATCCAGAACAAATCGTCAACGTTTTCCAGCCATTGACGAAAGCCCAGCGAAGCAAACTGGCTCAGCCGATGCGTGAATTTGTGCGCGGCGTGACCGAGTATCCCAACAGCTGGGGCTCGCAAAAACCCGAACAGGTCAAGCAGGAAGTTCAAGCGCTCGGGTTTGATATCGACAAATTTCGCAACCGTTTCTACGACGAGCACCACCCCTCAACGACCGCCGCCATCTATGCCACTCAACCGAAGAGTGAGCTGCTGAAGGAATATGTCGATTCGGCTTCCTCCGCAGAAGGCATCGGTAACTGCGAAGCCTGGGATAATGCCCTGCTGCAGGTCCTGCTGGATCGCAACTTGAAGTGGACGGACGCCTGGATTGCCGAACTGCTCGTCTTAAATCAGGGAGAATCGGGTAACGGCATCGCTGGAAAAATGGTGCTACACGCGATTCGAACAGGTTTAATCAAGCAACCGGATTCCGATCCGTACCGGGTTTGTCTGGCTGAGATGTTGCGGGACGACTACGAACCTGCCAAGGCGTTGGCCGCTGACCGCGCTGAACTATTGAACAATGACGCGTTTCGGAACCGCGACGTCTATCGGCTGTTCATGCTCGATACGGATTTGTTTGGCAGCCCGCGCCGCAAAAAGTATCAGACGCTGTTACGAGAGGCGTTCAAGAAAAAACGAGTGGACCGGGTCAAGTTTTTGCGCGCCCTATTGCAAGCATTAATGACCGACCTGAAACAGAATCGTGCTCAGGCGCTGATCAAGTTTTATAAATCGCTCACGGTTAAGGCCGGCGAAACAACGGAGCTATCCGATGAGTTCCTGACGTTATTGGGCAATGAACGCTCGTTCGTATGCGCATTCGCGTGGGAGAAAGCGAACGAGCTGTACGACAAACGGAAGATCGCTGCTGCGACGATTCTGGAAAAATTGCCAGCGGTTTTTCAATGCGAAACCAAGGGGACTCCTTCCAAGGCATTGAAGTGGACCAAGCAGGCAGTTCGACTAGACGATTCATTGGTGCCATTGGCCGTTGATGTTTGCCTGTCAGCATTGAAACATCCGGAGTCTTCCATTCAAAAATCCGCTTTGGATCAATTGGGCGACTACTCGCCTCGCATGCACGCCGATCACGCCGTCGCCATTGATGCCCCGCTGAACACCCTGGCTCCCACCAACCGCAAACCAGCGGGCACTCTGCTGCAAAAGTTGACTGGAATTACGCCATCGGCGAGCGAGGAAGATCTCCAGGAAACCGTTGCCGGCCTCAGCGTTCCCGAACTACCGAACCGGGAATCGGTGAGCATTCTCGATGTTAATCCGCCGATTGAGCGGATCGAAAAACATGAGCAGCTGATCGACGCGATCGCCAACGCCATCGAGGGAACCGATGATGCGATGACCGTTGAACGAATATTGGCCGCCATCAGTGAACTCGGGCCGGTTCCGGAATCGATGCAGGATCGGGCGGGGCCGGTGTTGCAATCAACTCGCGAGATTCGCAGGGGTTCATCGATGACCAGCTCGGCCGGAAGTCGGTCGCTGGTCGCAGCCCCGGACGCGACGCAATGGGTGGAACGCGTGTTGTGTCTGGCACTGGGGATGACCGAGTTGGTCCTGCTGCGCGAAGACTATTGCGAAGAAGATGCCAAGAGCTTCGGGTTGCCCTGGCCTCCACGACCGGAACCGATGCAGTTGCCACGGTATATGACCCATGAAGACTACGATGCCGAGTCGCAAGGGTACGCCTATCGGGCATTGAATTACGCCTGGCATTCCAGACTGTGGTGGCATCGTTTGCAGGCAATTGAGGAACGGTTGCGCGAATTCATCAGCCTGCCATTGCTGGCCACGCCAACCCATGGCGGTGGATGGATCGAACCAGCGGTATTGATTGATCGTATCCAGCGCTGGCAAGCAGCAAACCGCCCTCTCGATGAAGCGGATCTGGTGTTGGCCCTGTTACGACTGGCACCTGAGAGACGTGGTGCGGCGAGGAAAAAACTGTCTCAACTGAACGCCACCTCAAAACTACACCAACTTCGCTTGCGACCCGTCGACGAAACAAAGAAAAAGAAACGTCAGGCGTATCGAGACGCCTTTACCGAGCAATCGGATCTGGCGCCAGAACTAGTTGATTGCGAGATCGTTGATATCTTACGAATTGCTCTGGACGAACCCGACTTGAGCAAGGTCAAGTCGACGTCACCAGATCTGGCCTACCGCCGAATCGCCTCCCATGTGCGGAGTGCAACCCTGGAACCGGAGCAGATCCAACGGCTGGAACTGGATCCCGCCTTCATTCAACACAAGTTGCCGATCGAATTTGACTGGCGCGCCAACGTTGACTGTACAAATCCGAAGGATCGAGTGATTCCAACGATGCTGGTTCAACGAACGGGCGCGGGCTGGATCGATGAACACTTTTTGTTGGCGGAAGTTTACCGCACGCTGCATGCCGAGTTGCATCCGACCAGTGCCTGGAAGCTCAAACTGGACGCCTGGAATGATCAGTACAATCGAGACTGCCATTGGATCAATGCCATCGTTCGCATGGCCAGCCGAACTGAGAACGGACCGGCCAACCACACACCCTATGCGGCCTATCTGGAAGCCTTGTTCGATCCGCATTCGGACTGGTCGACCGCTGCTTGTGGCGCAGCCGTTGTCAGCATGATCGGCAGGGATACCGACGCGCGAGCAGTTGGACTGGACGCTTGTGACGAAGCGATCGCGGCTGGTCGCGTTCAACCAGACACGATGTCCGCAGCCATGTACCGCGTGCTGTTAGCACCCTGGCCGCGTGTTAAAAGAATGGCCGAAGTCTGCCAACAACTGAGCGACATTGCCGCAGTCCACCAACGATTTCTGGCCGAGTGTTTCGGTGAGTTAATCCGCCGCTGGTGCGAAGACTCGGCCGACCCAGATGTCAGCTACGATCGATTGGCCAAACCGGCCGATTGTGCGCCTGTACTGGAACTGTATTTACAGCTGTTGGTTGGTTTGAATCTTTCGCCCAATCAAAATCAACGACTGGCGTTTGCGAGTCCTGCGGCCAAAGGCAAAGTAGCCAAGTTACTGAAACAGTTGGCAGCGTTGTAGTTTACAGCTGATAAACACGGGCAGCCGTACCACCCATGATCGCGGCCTGTTCATCGGACGCCAGTGGCGAAATGAATTCACGAACCAAGTCTGCCCACTGTCGATAGCCGGTCGCGACCAGGCACACCGGCCAATCGGAGCCGAACATCAATCGCTGCGGCCCGAATGCTTCCAATACGGTTTGGAGGTAAGGCTGCAATTGGCTTACCGTCCAGCCGTCGTACTCCGCCTCAGTCACCAAACCCGAAATTTTGCAAGTGACATGCTGTCGCTGCGCCAACTGGCGGATATTCGAGGCCCACGGTTCCAACTGGTTGTCTCCGATCTTCGGTTTGGCGATGTGATCGAGCACGAAAGGCTGAGACGGATGCCGGTCAACAAACCGAATGGCCTCTTCCAATTGACGCTCAAAAATCAACACGTCGTAAACCAGGTTGTTGTCGCCAAGTTGTTCGATACCCCGGTTGAATGAGGCTTGATCCAGAAACCCATCCGGCTCACCTTGCACGACATGCCGCAGCGCCTTCAATTTTGGTTGTTCGGACAAACGATCCAGCTCCCTGGATAACTGATCCGATGCGATTGGCAACCAGCCGACAATCCCTTTAATCAAGTCATGCTCATTGGCCAGGCGAAGCAACCAATCCGTTTCTTCGATCGTCTGTCGGGCCTGGACGCTGACGACGCCATCGATGCCGGCCGCCTGAATTTCCAATTGCAAATGTTCCGGCAAAAAATCTCGCCGGATGGACTTCATGTTTTCGTCAATCCAATCGTATTCGACGGGATCGTAATGCCAAAAGTGGTGGTGAGAATCAATTATCATGGCAATGTATGAAACTGTTTTACGCGAAAGGTGGACAGCATTCGAACTTTAGAAGTTGCACTATCGCAGTTTTTGCTTGGAAATGGAAACCCGACGCGTGAGCGAGGGCAACTCCGCGAAAGTTTTGTGGAATTCCTCCCGCTCGCGGGAGGGTCGAGCCAAAGCGAGGGGAGGGTTTACCAAACCCCTCTCCGGCCCTGACAGGCCGACTCTCCCGAGGGGGAGTTTCTACCTCCAGCGGTTTTGGCGCTAGCCACCGACCTTCCGAAGTTTACGCGTCAACTGGCTTTCGTCCGGGGCTATCGCCCAAATCGGCTGGCAGATCATCGCTCAGGTTTACGGTTGGCTTCCTTGTCTCCCCGTCCGCTTTTCCAAAGTTTGATTTGATCGATGTCGTTAGCGGTCGCCGAGCCAGCTGTGCTGCGACCACGCTCAATATCCTGCTGCAATTGACGCAGCAGTTGTCGGGCAACCTCTGGATGTTGCTGGTACAGGTTTTCCCGTTCACCGATGTCATCGTTCAAATTGTAAAGCTGAGCTTCGGTGGTTCCAGCGGCCACCTGTTTTTCGCGCGGTGACGTCCAGCCTCCTGATCCTCGGGCCAGCAAAAGTTTCCAATTGCCCTGGCGATAACCAAAATGACCACTGACCGAATGATGTACCAAACCTTTTCGGGATGATTCAATCTTGTTCCCGGATAGCGCCGGCAGAAAACTGACGCTGTCCTGGCAGCTGTTTTCGGGCGTCGGCTGCTCAACGATCTCGCCAACAGTGGCAAACCAATCCGTCAGACAAACCAATTGCTCGCACGAGGCCCCGGGTTGAACGTGGCCCGGCCATTTGACAATAAATGGAATCCGATGCCCACCATCCCAAAGGTCCGCTTTGGAACCACGGAATTGGGCGCTGACCAGGTGGCCTTGCCGAGCCAACTCGTCAATCCCGGCGGCTTTCGAACAACCGTTGTCACTGGTTAGCACGACCAGCGTATTGTCCTCCAAACCGGATCGCTGCAGGGCCTCCACGATTTGGCCCAACGCATGATCCGTTTGCATCACGAAATCGCCATACTTACCCAGCCCACTTTTACCCTGCCATTCAGGTGAAGGAACGATTGGCGTGTGCGGTGAACCGAGCGCGACGTACAAAAAAAACGGCCGTTTCTGATCGACTCGCGATTCGATGTACTTGACCGACTGACGCGTCAGCCGCGGTAACATGTTGACTTCCTCGTCGTGCTCAATCACCCGATCATTCTCGATCACGGCTTTCATATTGCGGGCGTGGTGAAAGCCATGAAAATAGTCAAACCCGCGCGCCAATGGCCCATCCGGGATCACGGCACCGATGGGTGGCAGTTTGTGCTGCTTACGATTGAGCGGCTGTTTCGTTTGGGCATCGAGATATTGAAAGTCCAGATGCCACTTCCCCAGCATCGCCGTATCGTAACCCTGGTCTTTCAAAAATCGGGCGACCGTAGGTTGTTCTGATTCAATCAAACAAGGTGCAAATCCCGTCACGACACCGGCTTGCAACCGTGTCCGCCAGGCATAACGCCCGGTCAGAATGCCATACCGCGTTGGCGTACAAACGGACGACCCCGAATGCACATCGGTAAACGTCATGCCCTGACTGGCCAACTGGTCGATTGACGGAGTGGGTATTTTTGACGTTTCCGGAGCCAGGCAATGAACATCGCCGTACCCCAAATCGTCGCAAATCACGTAAACCAGATTCGGTCGTTCGGCGCCATCGAGGACAGGCTGGCTGGCCTGAATGGTGCCAAGTGGAAGCAATATCCAGACCCAGACAAACATGGTAAGTCGACGCATCAACCGGTCCTCGCAAACATGAATTTTCGTAATCGCGATTGTACCAGCCAATTTGACGTCCGACCGTCGGTCGCCCGAACGACCTTTGAGATAGTACAATAGCAATAACGATCACCCGGGCGGGCCGGGTGCATTCGATTCACTGTGAACATGCAAATCACCTTCAAAATTCTGCACGCTCCCCGTTCTCTGCGTCTCTGCGGTTTTTCTTCATGATTCTGCTAAAACACTTTTTCTTTTGATGCCGTAGGCGAGTCGGGCTGGTACTCGCCAATATTTTTCTAACAACGCTGCGAACCCGTTCGTACTCAACTGGTCTTAGTCTGCAGAATACGAAACGCAATGGTTATCGTGTGGGTTCGAATCCCACTCGCGTTTCTGGCCCTCAACTGCCCATTCAGATTACATCACTCTGTTAAAGCGAATATCTGATTGACGACCTCGTTGAAGGCCTTGATACATTGCTTGACTGCCTGTTGGGACTACATGACGGTTCTAAGGTATCGAACTTCGGGCGACCGAAGGTAGTGAGCGCCCAAATGACTGACTCAGTTATTTTTGCGCATGCCCACTGCGGATCCTACTGGATCGGTAAGAGCAACCGATTGTCTCAACGATCATTTCGTCAAGCACGGCTACAACAATTGACTGCCGATCTGGAATACATGGTATCTGTGTCGCAAGACTTTGCGGGTTCGAATCCCGCCTCCAGTCACCGACTGGAGTGGTGAAATTGGCATCCACGCAGGAACATTCTGGTTCACGACTTCGTCAGTTGCTGTTTCGACATTTTTTGATCGCACATTCGGCTGACTGCCGCGTTGGAGTACATCGATCCTTAATCGAGAGGTTGCGGGTTCGAGTCCCGTCGGCTTTGGCTTGCCCAAGGCTGTAGCTCAATGGTAGAGCGCTTTTCTCTGACCACGACTTCGTCAACCGAATCTTTTCGTCCATCCGGCTGCCGGTGTGGAGTACATGGTTCTGCAGGTTCGATTCCCGCCCGGCCCACTTTCAAAGTCGGGGCCGGAATCTCTGCCCAACCCTTCGCCGGATATTTTTTGTTCTTTTTGTGGAGGTCATCATGGCCAACAAGACTCTGTTTTCCAGCATCACCAACCTGTTGCCGCGGGCTACGGTTCGCAATCAGGCCCATGGCCCGGCATATCGACACCCTGCCAAGCACGCTTTGGCGCAACTGGCCGCAACTGGCACGTTCGGAAATGTGTATTACACGACCGGCCAGGAACAGCTCGATCAATTGCGACGCTTGATCGCCGAAATCGATGACAATGAGTTTCTGGCCAAACTGGCTGTGTATGCGCGCCGGCGCGCTTTCATGAAAGACATGCCAGCAGCGTTGCTACTGGTATTGTCGCGTCGAGACACGGTGTTGATGCACCAGGTATTCGACCAAGTGGTTGATAACGGTCGCATGTTGCGGACAGTTTTTCAGATGGCTCGCAGTGGTCAATTTGGCCGCAATGGTCTGTCCTCGTCGTTGCAACGTGCTTTCCAGCGATGGTTGAACGAAGCGTCGACTAGCAAGCTGCTGTCGGCTTCGATCGGCAACGATCCCAGCCTTCGTGACGTATTGCGAATGGCTCGGCCGAAGCCGATAGACAACGCACGCCGTGCACTGTTTGGATGGCTGACGGACAAGGAAATCGACAAGTGGGCTCCCGCTTCGGCAGCAGACTTGCCGGCCGATGTCCAGGCCCTTCGCGCTTACCGGACTGCCGAAACCGAAACGGCTCAGGCGTTGATCGCGGGCGAACTGCGTGTTCGCTGGGATTTGCTGGCCGATGCTGCCCAAGGTTCGCTGGCCTGGAAAGCGATCGCGCGTCAAATGGGTCCGCAGGCACTGCGAATGAACTTGAACACATTGCTCCGTCACAACGTTTTCCAAAACGGAAATCGGGCAGACGAAGTCATGATCGAGTACGTCGCCAATCGACTGCGAGATCCAGGTGCCATTCGTCGTTCGCGACAGTTCCCGTACCAGTTTCTGGCCGCTTACCTGAACGCGTCGGATCAACTTCCTCACGCGATCAAGTCAGCGCTGCACGAAGCAGCCGAAATCGCCTGCGGTAACATCCCGGAACTTCCCGGTCCAATTGTGATCGGGCTGGATACTTCCGGATCGATGACTTGCCCGGCAACCGGCTGGCAGGGGCGCGGTCGCAGTTCGAAGATGCGTTGCGTCGACGTCGCGGCACTATTTGCCGCTGCCATCCTGCGACGCAATCCGGACAGCATCGTGATTCCGTTTGACACTCGAGCGTACCAGGCCAAGATTGATCCCAGCGATTCGATTCTCAGCCTGTCGGCTCGACTGTCCAAGTACGGTGGCGGTGGAACCGATTGCTCGCTGCCTCTGGTAGAGGCAAATCGGCGCTACGCCAAACGACCGCTGGCCGGCATCGTATTGCTGAGCGACAACCAAAGCTGGATTAACTCCGGTCGAGCCTATGCTTACGGCAACCGAGGTTCAACCGGTGTGATGACCGAATGGGAAACGTTCAAACAAAACCAGCGTAAGAACGGCATTGCCGATCCAAAACTGGTTTGCATTGACATCGCCCCTTACGGTACCGCTCAGGCCCCCGACCGTGATGATATTCTGAACGTCGGTGGGTTTAGCGACGCGGTGTTTAACGTGGTCAGCAATTTTCTACAATCCGATAACGAACGTTTTGTCCGAGAGGTCGAATCCATCGAATTGTAGATTGCCATACTGACCGATAACTTGCTCGTGAAGACTTCGATCTTCACGAGCTTTTTTTGTTGCGCGGTAACCAGGGGAACCGTTCAGGTCGATTCACAAACGTTGTAGAATCAGGACCATCGAACAATTGACCAACCACGGTATTGTGAACCCCAGGAATCATTTATGAACGTGCTGGAAGCGATTTATCAACGGCGGTCCATCAAGCATTACGATGCTGATCATCGTTTAACCGAAGCAGAGGAACGCAAACTGTTTGAAGCCATGATCCAGGCTCCGACCAGCTTCAATATTCAGCACTGGCGATTTGTGATCCTCCGAGATCCGGAGCTACGGGCCAAAATTCGTACGGAATATGGTAACGATCAAGCTCAGATGACCGACGCCTCGTTGTTGGTCCTGTTCACAGCCGATGTCAAGGCTTGGCAAAAAGAGCCTCAACGTTATTGGCAGAATGCACCAGACGAAGTTGCTGAAATGATTGTTAACTGGATGGGGCCATTCCACGAAGGCCGCGAATGGTTGCAACGGGATGAAGCGCAACGGTCGATCGGGCTGGCAATGCAAACGTTGATGCTCGCCGCCCAGGAACTGGGTTATGATTCCTGCCCGATGATTGGTTTCGACATCGAAAAAGTCGCTGAATTGGTCAAGCTACCCGAGGACCATGTCATGGGTCCGATGGTGGCAATTGGCAAGGGACAAAAGATCCGTGGCCCAAACCCGGTCAACTGTCGCTGGATGAAGTCTGCTTCGAGAACTCGTTTGAGTAGGTTGTACGGGAGAAGCCCGATGCATCGGACACCCTCTCGCTAGCTCGCGGGAGGGTCGATCCACGGCGAGGGGAGGGTTGACAAATCCCCTCTCCGGCCCTGACAGGCCGACTCTCCCAAGGGAGAGTATCTAACGGCCGACCACTTAAAAAATGTCAGGCTCTCCGCCACAATGTCAAGCTCTCCACCACAGGCAACGCTGCCGAGCGAACGAAGACGACTCCGACTACAATGCTGCTATCAAAGTTCGTTGCCCAAATCTGTTATTTCAATTGAGGCTCGCATGTCACCGCAATCATCCGTCAATCGTCGTCGTTTTCTTCAATCTGCCTCGGCGATGACGGCCGCCGGTTTTCTGATCGGTACCAGTCGCCGAAGTTCGGGACAGGAATCGGCGAATGAGCGCCCCGTGTTTGCAACCATCGGGCTTCGTAATCAGGGCTGGCATATTACCAACAAATCATTCAAGTACGCCGACTTTGCCGCCATGGCCGATGTCGACGCCAATGTGCTGGGCGACAACCTGGAGAAAGCAGCCAAGCAACAAGGCAAAAAACCCGACGGGTACGACGACTATCGCAAAATCCTCGATCGCCAGGATATTGACGCGGTAATGATTGCCACGCCAGACCATTGGCATACCAAGATTGCGGTCGAAGCCATGCTGGCCGGCAAAGATGTCTACTGTGAAAAACCGTTGACCCTGACAATCGACGAGGGCAAATTGATTGAAAAAATCGTCAAGCAAACCGGGCGCGTGTTTCAAGTCGGAACGATGCAGCGGACTGAGTTTGACAATCGCTTCCTGCAGGCCGTCGCGATGGTCAAGCAGGGACGCATTGGAAAAATCAAGCGAGTGACTTGCGGAATCGGATCATTCCGTGCGTCTCCCGAGATCCCAGTCGTCGATGTTCCGCAAGGACTGGATTGGGATCGTTGGCTGGGACCGGCTCCCAAAGTTGACTATCGCGCGCTGCCGGAAATGCGGGAAGGCTACGGCGGTGGCGTGCCCTTGTACAGCAACTGTCATTACGCGTTTCGAAACTGGCACGAGTACTCCGGCGGAAAACTGACCGACTGGGGTGCCCACCATGTCGACATCGCTTGCTGGGCTCTGGGTGCAACCGATACGGGTCCCACAAAGATTACACCGTTGGAATTTGAGCTCCCTGTCGAATACAAGGACGGCTATCCAACGGTCGACAACCAATACAACATCGCCGTCCGTTATAAAATCAAAGCCGACATGCCCAATGATGTGGAATTGATCATCACCAGTGACGGTGATAATGGAATCCTGTTTGAAGGAACCGACGGACGGTTTTTTGTCAATCGCGGCAAGATCGTCGGCAAGCCGATTGAAGACTGGGCAACCAATCCGTTACCTGAAGGTGCGGTCGAAGAAGTTTACGGTGGCCCGGTCGCTGAAAATCACACCGACAATTTTGTGCAGGCAATGCGTTCGCGGAAGCAACCAATCTCGGATGTCTGGTCGCACAACCGGATGTTGGAAATCTGCCACTTGTCCAACATCGCCATGCGGCTGGATCGTGAGCTGAATTGGGATCCGGCTAAACGCGTCATCATCGGCGATGAACAGGCCAATGGTTTTCTGTCCCGCGAAAGTCGCCAGGGTTACGAAATCGACATGTAAGTGGGCGTTTTGGGAACCGTTGTCAGCAGACGCGGACGCGTTAAGTTTCAACCAGTCCGTTCAGTAGCCTATTTATTTAGGAGATCGAGCCTGGTCGATCAGTGCCTGCGCAAATCCGGCCCCGATTTGAGCCATGATTTTGGCCGAACCCAGGTAGTGATATTCGGCGTTGGAAACACCGGTTTCCAACGTTTTCAGCTCCTGCTCAGAAAACTCGTCAGCCCACAGTTTCTCGCGGAGCGTCCGTTGCTGCTCCCGACCAAGCTCGTTCGCTTTGACCTGTTGTCGTAGTTGCTGGTTCAGTTTCCCTTCCCGCGCTTTCAGATCACGCAACTCCAGATCCCAGTATTCTTCAGTCAACACATTGACCACCTTGCCAGACAAACGGCCGGACTTGGCGGGAGCGGCCTGAGCGTCGCGAAAGTTCTGATGGACGGTTCGATAACGCTGCTGGTCGGGCAGGTACTTGGTAACTGGCCCGCCGACACCCATCACACCGACGACGATCGGTAGCTCAGGAGCGTTGAGATCCTTCCGCACATCCTGTATCAAGTGCTCCAGGCATTCACTGTATTGCTGGTAGCCATCTGGTTGATCACGATTGGGATAGGTGCCACGATCGACCATGTCGTTCCAACCCTGGAACCAGACGAATCCAGCCAATTCGTAACCGCGTGATTGCTCATAGCCGGGAATGACTTGATCGATATCCTGCAGCACGGAATTGATATGCTCGATCATCAGCCGATAGTAATGTCCGGTGGCCTGTTGTTTATCCGCGATGATTTGGTTCAGGTCTTTTCCCTGCTTTTCAAACTGCTGGCGTTGAGCATCGCTGAATTCGTAGGGACCGGCGCTGGGAGGCCGGAAATCCGTGTTCAGGCTCTTACCGCCCCAAGCTGTTTTGATGATCAGGACCGGCCCCTGATGTTGCTGAGCCATCGTCAATCCAAACGTCAACTCTGGGCCAATCTTTTCCTCGCTGGCTCCAAATCCAGTCGTTAACTGGCCTTGTTTGACGCCACCGGATGAAAGGTAGGAGATCCAGACGTTGTCTGCGGTCCGCGGCTGACCGTCTGATTGCTGAATCATGTTCAGCAGTGGTGCGGTCGCGGAATCCATTCCAACGTGCTCGAGTGTCCGCACGTGGGCGTGGCCTTGCATGTTGGATTGTCCGGCCAGGATGTAAACCTTGACCGGCGATTGCGCTGCAGCGGTGACGGGAGCGAGGAAAAACAGCGACACGCTGGACAGCGTCAACATCAGGAAGCGGGTAATCATGGCAGGTCCTCGGCAGAGTGGAAGGCGAAGAGTTAGATCGTCGACGACATGATCAGTTTAACTCAACCGACAAGCCGATGGTCGCCTTTTTGCTCCGCGAAAATTCCCGAACCGCTACTTGTGCGGAGAGCCTGACATTTTTTGTCCAGCTATATTGATTGGCGCTCGTAATGAATTGTCGATTAACTCGTGTTCTGGAAAATGAATCTTGTTGATCATGTTTTATCTTGTCCATCCTGTCCATTTTTCGGACCCTTGCTCAGAATGGATAGCTTACGCAAGATTCACCTGGAAGTTTGACAGGATGTTCAGGATCAACAAGATTATACTTCAAAATTGAATCCGGTTTTGACCAGCTGCTGGTAGTGCTTGCGGTCAAAGCGATACAGTTGAGCCGCTCGATGAGAAACGTCCTGCTCGTATTCATCCAGCGGTTCGAGAATGTCCATCGCCAGAAACTTTTTGCGAAAGTTCCGCTTATCCAACGATTGTTGCAACACCGCTTCGTACAGTTGTTGCAATTGACGCAACGTAAATTTGGCTGGCAACAAATCAAATCCAATCGGCTGGTATCGGACTTTCGATTTCAGCCGTTCAAAGGCCAGGTCAACAATCTGACGATGGTCAAACGCCAGTTCGGGCAACTCGTTCCAGGCGAACCAGCGAGCGTCTTTGGCATCCGACCGTCCTACGGCCCGATGTATTGAGCGTTTTACCAACGCGTAGTAGGCAACGGAAATCACCCGTTCCCGCGGATCCCGGTTGACCGCTCCAAACGTGTACAACTGTTCCAGGAAGACTTGCTTGATCTCCGTTTCTTCTTCCAATTCCCGCTTGGCCGCTGTATCCAGATCTTCGTCGATCTCCACGAACCCGCCGGGTAACGCCCACTTGCCAGCAAAGGGATCGTGGCCCCGCTGGATCAACAGCAGTTCCAGTTGGGGTGCCTCAAATCCAAACACCACGCAATCGACCGAAACCGCCGGATGTGGATACCGATAGCAAAACGTTCCTGTCAATTCACTCATCATTCACCCCTCTCAATTGCACCTTAGTGTACGCCATACACTATTAGAAAGCAAGCTTGAAATTCTTAGAAAAGAGAACTTGAGCCTGGGCTGGTTGGACATTCCATCCAACGCGATGGTCTAACCGCAGAGACGCTGATCCTTTCAAACTTCTGCAGGCTCCCCGTTTCTGCGCCTCTACGGTTTTCTTCTTCGTGAGTCTGCCAGAGCATTCTTTTAGAGCCCTCACTCACAACTTTTTCCCAAGATCGAACATTTTTGACGAACCTGTCTAAGACAACAGGCTCTTATTCGATAACAACACAATCACACATTTGATTTTGAATCACCAAGTAACAGCAAAATGAACCTCTCCTGCTTCGTCACGATTAATTTTCAACAACTGTTTGCCACCAAGTTGATTGGCGGGCAGAACGAGGAGCGTTTGCGCTGGTGACGCGGGTAATGATTGTTGGCATTCAACGACCCATCGTCACCGCGACGATGGGTTTTTTTGTGTCGCGATCGCAGGTCGTTTGATGGTCGTCGGCACAAACGGATTGCATTTGGGTCGGTAGCTGAGATGGATTAGCGGCGGTTTGAAGCACCGCAGACGAGGATTCGAGCGCCTCCCTTCCCACTGAAGATCACCCACCAAAACACAAGACTTGGCTCGTTGGACTTCTGGAGAGGTCGTCGGTTTTTCAAGCCGAAGAGGTTGGGTTCGAATCCCACACGGGCTGCTGATGGCGCCGATGAGAATACTGTGACTCGTGCGGCGCGCCGACATGGTAGCCGAGGGCTGGTCGCCCAGGCACGGCTGATAACCGGGTTGCGCCAAGTTCGATCCTTGGGGCTACCACTGACTGATCGAAAATCCAATTTCACATTTCACATCTCAAATTCCAGACTCAATCCAATGACACTCGACATGCGAAAACGCAAACCCCAGTTGACTTGGGGTTGTGGTGTAACGGCAACATGACGGACTTTTAATCCGTTCGATGAGGGTTCGAATCCCTCCGACCCCACTCGGTGGCAACCTCACCAAGTGGTTTCGACATCGGATATTTCATCCTTAATTGACGGTTGGCACTGATCGTCTAACGGCAAGATTCCTCCTTTGTAACGAGGCGATGCGGGTTCGATTCCGGCTCGGTGCTCTTAATCAACAACTTGACTTGCATCCATGACGTAACGGCAGCGTTCTGCTCTTCCAAAGCGGGTGTGTGGGTTCGAATCCCACTGGATGCTCTTTGATTGCGGTGGTACTCGTGCTGGTACGGGTGAACGGCTGTTAACCGTTTTGACGCAGGTTCGATTCCTGCCGCCGCAGCTTGGGTCCTTACAACCCGAAATACAAAACCAATGCGGGGTAGTTGCTGCTGGTAGTGACGCCTGGCTCTGAACCAGGAGGCGTTGGTTCGATTCCAACTCCCGCAACTTGAATTCGTCCCGTGGTCCAACGGCAACGACACCTGTCTTACAAACAGGAAACGATGGTTCAATTCCATCCGGGACGACTTTCGCCCAGGTACGCCAAGCGGCCGAGCGACTCGGTTTAAACCCGAGTGTTTGCAGGTTCGATTCCTGCTCTGGGCACTTTACGTACGCCCGTTAGCGACGAAGTTCGAGCCCAATTCCAAACCCTTGAAAGCCGAGAAAACCAAGTGTCGGGGCGCCACCTTCAGCCCACAGTTGTCCATCGTAGGTACCTCTGAGTGCGACTTGATGCCGAGCCAGATTGACAGCCCATTCGAGTCCCAGGCTGACTTCTCCGACTCCGACCACTTCGTCGGCGCCGTCGAGTGACAAAAAGGGACTCGCCGGTTGAGGACTCTGGTCTCCGATCACTGTCCGGTCAATGGACTTGGAGCCAAACAATAAAGCACCACCGCCGCGCATCAATAGCGACAGGCGAGTGTTGCGCAATCGTTTTCGGCCTTCAACCTGCACCGTTGGTCCCAAACCGTAATACGATCGCTCCCAATCGACAAACCGTTGTGGGATTCCAATCGAATCAACGATCGTCGCAGAATAGTCCTGTCGAAAACCGACATACCGAACACCAGCGGCACCCTGCAAATCAATGCCACCCATGGAAGTATCAATCGTACCGCAAAGATCAAAGGTCTCGGTCCACAATGAACTGGAAGTTAACAATGACTCGGTCGGATTGGCAGTAAAGATATTGGCCGGAAAGATGATCGTGGCGGCATGAGCGCCCAGTAAGGTGGTGCCATCGCTGGATGTCGATCGCGCCGCGCCATCGTGGTCGAATTGCCAATAAGTTGACTTCAGACCAATTCCGTTTTGCCCGTTGACTCCCAACCAGACTTTGGGAGTCGGTCCATAGTCATAGGAAAACGGAACCAGCACCTGCTGGCCTGTAACCAGGCTGGTTTGGGAGTAGTCAAATGCTTCTTTGAAGTGAGGTTTGGCGATTACGACTGCCGCCCCGGCATAGAACCGATGGGCCCCAGACTCGCACTGCTGATCACAGTATGTTCCCACATCGGTTGGCAATTGAGTCCAACCATTGGCGACGGAGGGATTGGCAGGCGACAAGTAGGTCGTTTGAGCCAGCAACGATGGGCAACCCGCCAAGGTAACCAGCAAACCCAACAACGGTCCAACAATGCGACTCATGACTGAATCCTCGCGAATAAGAAAGCACGACGGGTCTCAAGCCCGGTGACGCTCCATCGTCCTTATCGACAATTACGGTCGCAACGATCAGCAAAACCGGTGAAAGTTTTCTGCCTGGGCAGGGCTTAATGGCGGGTCAGTGTCAGATCTTTTTGATTCCAACCGTGAACCAGCGGGTCGGAAATGGCTCTTATTGAAACCAACGGGGTGCTCGTCCAACGGGAGGACACTTGTTTTGCACGCAGGAAATCGGGGTTCGATTCCCCGGCGCTCCACTTACACGGCTCGGTAGGCAACTGGCAGACCACTTTGGCTTAGAACCAGAGATGCTGTGGGTTCGAATCCCACTCGAGCTACTTTCATAACATTGCCCTCGCGGAGCAGCGGAGTGCTCGCCTGCCTGTCACGCAGGAGATCGTCGGTTCAAATCCGATCGGGGGCGCTCACCAATACGGCGTGGTACGCAAACCGGAAAAGCGGCGAAGCTCAAACCTTCGTGATTGATTGTTTGTGGGTTCGACTCCCACCCGCGCCACTGAAATTTTGGAATCGTTGATGGCAAAACTGAAAACCAGGCAAGGCTATCGATTCATCAAGGAACTGGGCGGTGCGATTCGGCGATCGTCTCCGAGCTCGGCAGCCAAATGGCTGGTCAATCAAAACCTGATTAACGGTCGCGTGCTCGATTATGGCTGTGGCTTTGGATTCGATGCCGATCACTTTGGCTGGATGGGATACGATCCTTACTACCGACAATCATTGCCCACGGGTCGCTTCGATACGATCGTCTGTAACCATGTGTTGAACATGTTGACTCGGGACAGCCGACGGCAAGCCATCGAAGCAATCCAAGGCCTGATGTCCGACCGAGGAGTAGCGTTTTTGATCGTCCCCAGAAACATCCCGGTCAGCGGAAAAGTTGCCATGCGCAAACGGATCCAGAATTACGTGGTCCTGTCGCTACCTTCGATGTTCAGCGATGAACAGTTTGAGATTTATCGACTTGACCAGCATTCGTCTTGGATCGATCGGACGAAAGAGCTCGAAGACTGGCTCAAACAGTAGGCCCGTACTTTCATCAGTAGCGTGGAAAGTCGGGAAAAAAACCGCAGAGGCGCCGAGAACGGGGAGGCTGAAACTAAGGCTTGGGGTGGTTCTGAAACTTGTCTCGTGCTCAGCACAGCGGCGATCGTGCTCGCACTCGTAATCGATTACAAGCAAAAGCATGAGGCAAATTCACCGTGACATCTCCAAGAATTTATCACAATGAATAGACTTTCGCGGACAGGCTGACATTTTTTTGAAGCGTGCTGGAGGCAGACACTCTCCCTTGGGAGAGTCGGCCTATCAGAGCCGGAGAGGGGTTTGGTAAACCCTCCCCTCGCCTTGGCTCGACCCTCCCGCAAGCGGGAGGGTGTCGACACAACTTTCGCGTAGCCAAAGGCGGCAATGTGTTACCCGCCGACTTCGGACCATTCGAAAAAAGGCCAGGCGTCGCAGTCTCCTCCCTGGCCGCTGAACTGACCACGGCGGCGGCGAGGTTGATCAAAACGATGAAACACTAACCGCAACGAGGCGAACATACAGATTACGCCGACCAGCGAAAACGACAGCCCAAATGAAATCGTGGTTGCCAGCGATTCGGGAATCGTGAAAAAGGCGACTCCCATCATGGCCGGGAGCACCGCAAACAACCCGGCCCCAAACAAGGTCACTGCGCCCGGACCGTTCTTCTCTTCGGTCCAACGATACTCCTGATTGGACTTGAGAAACAACACAGCCATCGTCAACATGTCGTGGGTCGCCGGGCTGGCGATCTGACAAGTCTTTCGTCTTTCATCCTGAGTCTGATTCGCCCGACGTTCCGACCACGCTGTCTGATCGGAAAACAGAGAAAAACACATTGCCGCAATTTCTTGAACTCCGCGGTCATCAGTCGCGGAGTAACGAAAAAAGAACGCCTCGTCGATATCGCTGACCAGCATCCGACCACCCAATACCTGCTGGAGTTCGCCAGCCAACGCAACCCGGAGCCGGTAGTCGATCATGATTCATTCCGATCAAGAAAACGTTTTCACTCTATGGTCTGAATTTGACCGAATCCTGACGAACGAGATAACGGTGCTATCATCCAGCTGATCTGATTCGACCGACTTTCACAGTAAGCCGATATCCGCGTTCATTCTTGCCGCGTGTCGTTTTCGGTCAAGCAATCTTCGCGTGACAAATTGACTCGTCTCATTGGCAATAGACCAGTCGCTTCGGGGTGGCGGATTTCTCGCCTCGCACAATCATGCTACGATCAAACCATGATCAAAGCAGATAACAACACATCGTCCCGTCAGATCACGATTTATCCAGAAGCAACCGCGCTCACGATTGCGGGCTCGGACCCCAGTGGCGGCGCGGGACTTCAAGCCGATTTAAAAACGTTTCAACAGCTGGGCGTTTATGGAATGTCCGCCGTCACCTTGGTTACGGTGCAAAACACCAAGGGTGTACGCCAAGTGGAAGTGCTGGACCCTGCGCTGACTCGAGCCCAGATTGCTGCGGTGCTGGAAGACATCCCACCCAAAGCGATTAAAACCGGCGCCCTCGGCACCGCGGAAATGGTTCGCACCGTCAGTGGTACATTGGCTGGCCTGAATCAGCCGATCGTTGTCGACCCGGTCCTGGTCAGCAAGCATGGCGACACGCTGGCCAACGACGAGGTGGTCGAAGCCTACCAAACGTCGTTGCTCAAACACGCCACCATTGTCACACCCAACCGGTTTGAAGCCGAAAAACTGACCGGCATCCAACTGGTTGATCCTCCGTCGACGGCCGAAGCGATTGCCAGACTGCAGGAATTCGGAGCCGAGTTCGTGCTACTGAAATTGGGCGAACAAGATGGCCAGTCCAAACACATTTTTGGCGACGGCCAACAGAATACCGAACTCAGTTGCGCTCGGCTGGGAACTGCCAGCAACCACGGCAGTGGCTGCGTGCTGTCTGCGGTCATCACCTCCCTGCTGGCCCTGGGGGCGACTCGAGACGATCTGTTGGCTGTGATGGATTTAGCCATCGTCCGCACGCTGGACGGCATCGCCGCCAACACTTCCCTTGGATCCGGGATTCATCCCGTCGACGTTCGAGCCGTCGTCGTCGATCCCGGCGAGTGGAACGACTGAACGATCTCACGCTGACGCCCGCCCGCCCCGAATCTGCTTGAGCTGGCGTCCGACCCAGCGTAGGATGCGGAGGTTCGACTCACATTCAGCTCAGGTCATTTCATGCTGCCTTCTTCATCTCCAGACTACAGCCGTCGATGGACAAACCGTATCAGCATTCTGTCGTGTGTCCTGGTTTGCCAGTTCCTGGCAATCGGTTCGCAGGTGGTCGCACAAACATCCAACCGGTCCGTCGATCAACCGCCGAACATCGTGTTCATCATGGCCGATGATTTGGGCTATGGAGATCTTGGTTGTTACGGACAGCAAGTTATCAAGACGCCACGACTGGACCAGATGGCTGCCGAAGGATTGCGGTTCACCAACTTTTACGCTGGCTGCACCGTTTGTGCGCCTTCTCGATGTGTGCTGATGACGGGGAAACACATGGGACATTGTCACGTGCGGGGAAACGCTGGCGGGGCCGACATGAGCCGGCAATCGTTGCGTGATGAAGACGTCACGGTGGCCGAAGTCCTTTCGCAAAATGGCTATACGACGGGTGCCTTTGGAAAATGGTCACTCGGTGATCAGGCCCCGGGAGGTCGCGCAGGGCTGCCCTGGAAACAGGGTTTCGACGAATTCTACGGCTACCTGAATCAGACTCACGCGCACAACTACTATCCGGAGTACTTGTGGCGAAACGATCAAAAAGTGCCGTTACGAAATGAAGTCGTCACGGTGAAAAAAAGTAACGGAGGTTTCAGCGGAGGGTATGCCACCAAACGAGTCGACTATAGCCACGACCTGATCGCCGACGAAGCATTGAAGTTTATTCGGCAATCAGCCCAAGGGGAGAAACCATTTTTTCTGTACCTGGCACTGACCATCCCCCACGCCAACAACGAAGGCAAGCGAGGTACCGGTAATGGTCAGGAAGTTCCGGACTTCGGGATCTATACCGATCGTGACTGGAGCGATCAGGACAAAGGTCAAGCCGCGATGATTACACGAATGGATTCCGATATCGGCCGCATGCTGGATTTGCTGAAAGAACTCAATCTGGACGAGCAAACGATCGTAATGTTTACCAGTGACAACGGTCACCATAACGAAGGCGGCCACGATCCCCAGCGATTTGATCCCAACGGTCCGCTCCGCGGTATGAAACGGGATCTCTACGAAGGCGGTATTCGTGTTCCGCTGATCGTCCGTTGGCCGGGGACCACACCAGCAGATCAGGTGACCGATCACGTCAGCTATTTTGGCGACTTGATGGCCACGGTAGCTGATTTGAATGGAGTTGAACCGCCCCCCAACCTCGATTCAATCAGCCTGGTCCCCACCTTGACCGGCAATTTCCAGCAGCAACAAACCCATCCCTATCTGTATTGGGAGTTTTACGAGCGGAAGGGAAAACGGGCGGTACGTTTCGGTGACTGGAAAGCGATTCGGCAGCCCTGGAATGGTGACGTTGAGTTGTACAACCTGCGCCAAGACCTGGGAGAACAGACCAACGTTGCCGACAAGTTTCCCGATATCGTCGCGCGAGCCAAAACGTATCTTGACGAGGCGCACGAACCCCATGAAAACTGGCCGGTCGACAGGAAGCAAGGGCAAGGCCGGAGGTAGATAAGGTAGATACTCTCCCTTGGGAGAGTCGGCCGAGTCGGCCTCTCAGGGCCGGAGAGGGGTTTCGTAAACCCTCCCCTCGCTATGGCTCGACCCTCCC
>CAZJEK010000001.1:82445-98648 GCA_964545005.1 uncultured Pirellulaceae bacterium | reverse complement strand
TGGCCATGCTGGGGCCGGAAAAGTTGAAGCAGTAGGAAATGCGATTGGCTGCGATGCTCAATGCACCACCGGTATTGGTGTACGTCTCGATGGTGGTCGGATTCTGCAACGATGTTTGCAGGTTCAGGTAGTCGGTGACTGATATTCCGACAAAGACACCGGTCTCGGTCGCGGCCAGGTCTTCGATCCTCGCGCCTCCGTCTTCAATCGCCTGGTAGGCAACTTCCAACAGCCAACGTTGTTGAGGATCCATTGATTCGGCTTCACGACGGCTGATGCCAAAAAAGTCCGGATCGAATTGCTCAATGCCTTCAACGTATCCGCCCCACTTGGAATAAGTCTTTCCCTGGGCTGCTGGGTCGGGATCGTAGAAGGAATTGGTGTCCCAGCGGGATGGATCAACTTCACTGACCGCATCGAGACCCTGGACCAGGTTGTGCCAAAACTGTTGGGGAGAATTGGCAGGGCCAGGAAGTCTTAATCCAATCCCCACGATCGCAATGGGGTCCTGCATGACCTGGAAACGATCTTCAACTGCTTGACTCATGGAAGTGGCCTCAATGATCGCATTCGAGAACTTGGACATTATGATGAATACATCGATGCCAATGTCAAATTTTGGACAACGACAAGTTCTTTCAGATACCGACAGGTGAGCGAATTCGCACGTACCGATGAGCTGGCTCGAACAACATCACGTCAAAATTGTCGTTGCCTACCTGTTGCTGTTGCCGTGTGCGATCTGGTCAGGGATCCGTTTGGCTCGGGCAGACTTTGCGTCCCAAGTAGGAAATGCAGCTCATTGGTTTCCTGCCAACTCGACGCAACTACGCCAGCTGAAACAATTTTCCCAGTTCAGTGATCGTCGCAGCAGGAATGCGATTCTGGTTTCCTGGGTTGGCTTTCAGCCAGGTGATCAAGCTGGAGAGCAGTTTTGCCTGGCGCTGTTGAGTCCCCAACGGAACGGTAGGACCAATAGGAAATTAATTGAAAATGCCCAAACGTTCGAGTCGGTGGTTGAAGAGATTCAGTCGACTCATCCCGAGTTTGCTCGACGGGATGCAGAGCATCAACTGGAAAATATTCTGGTCGGTTCCGACCGGCAGCATGCCGCCTTGCTGGTAACGTTGTCCGAACCAGGGATGAGTGAACCGGATACTGCACTGGCTCGAATTCACTCGGTCGCTGCAGAGGTTGGGCTGGGGGACGATTCGTTGATCCTGATTGGTCACCCCGTGTACGTGGCAACCGTCAACGGTATCGTCGATCAATTGATTGGAATTCGGGTTCCGTTGCTGGTATTGATTTGCTCGCTGACAGCTTGGTGTTGTTTGGCAAAACCGGTGTACCTGGGGGTGTTGTTTGTCCACGCAACGACGGCAGCTGCGTTCGGACTGATTCTGGTTGACTGGTGTGGCGCCGAGTTGGATCCGATGTTGACGATGCTCCCGGCGTTGTGGTTTGTGTTATCGCTTTCCGGTGGCGTGCACTTGATCAACTACTTCCGCGAGTACCGTGACCGGATGGCTCCAGGCAAAGCAGCGCGGCTGGCGATGCGGGTCGCCTGGAAGCCTTGTTCGCTGGCTACTGTGACGACATGCATTGGTCTGGGGTCACTGTGCACCGCAGAGATTCTTCCAGTCTGGAGATTTGGCTTTTTTGGTGCAGGCGGACTGTTACTGGGGTTGCTGGTCCAGTTTACTCTGCTGCCAGCCTTGATCCTGACATTCAGCAAGTGTTTCAGTTCGCCGGGACGAGGCGACGCGATCAAGCCACGGATGCGATTCTGGCAGCCGATTATGGCGTTCAGCTATCAGTTTCGATTCCTGATCGCTGGTGTCGCAGCAGCTTCTCTGATCGTTGGTGCTGTTGGCTTACCACGGATCCACGTTTCTAACAAACTGAGTGCTCAGTTCGTCCAGCGTTCGCAGATTCATCAAGATTTGAGTTGGTACGAGTCTCACATCGGTCCGACCATTCCGATTGATGTACTGATCCGGTTTGATCTTGATCAAGCCGGTCGACTGTACCAGCGGTTTCAGCTGGTTGATTTGATCAGTAAGCGGTTGGAGCGGTCCGAACAGTGGCAAGTTTTGTCGGTCAACCAGTTGTTGCCTCCCATGCCGAATCGTTCAACGATTCGTCAGATCTTTCGTCGCAACGTTTACGAGTCGCGAATCAGAAAACGGATGCCGGCATTAAACGAAGCGGGGTTTGTATTCGATCATCAGCGGGAACATATCTGGCGAATCTCGGTGTTGGTCCCGAATCGTGATACGGTCCCACTAGCCGAGATTGAGCGAGAAATCCAGCACCAAGTTCAAAGGTCCATGGCCGCATGGCTGGCGACCGCCAACACCGCCGATATGGCTGAACCCAAAATCACACTGGCCGGCCGTGGCAGCATCATGGCCAGGATCAATCAGAATCTTTCCACGGCTTTGGGTGACAGCTGTTGGATGACCATTGGTTTGGTTGCGATTGTTGTGGTTCTGTTCTTAAAAAGCATTCGCCTGGGCTTGATTGCGATGGTTCCCAATCTGTTTCCTTTGATCCTGACATTCGGGACACTGGGTTGGTTCAGCCCCCAAATCGACTTGGGCTCCATCATGACAGCCAGTATCGCGATCGGCATTTCGGTGGACGATACCGTTCATTTTATGACCTGGTATCAACGCGGTCGTCGCCGAGGGCTTCCCATTCGAACGACGATGGAACGGACCTTTCAACACTGCGCCGGATCAATCATGTCGACGTCGTTGATTATCGGGTTAGGAATGCTGGTGTACGTCAATTGTCCACTGCTGCCGGTGTCGCGATTTGGTGGATTGATGTTCGGAATGCTCTTTCTGGCGATGATCGGAGACTTGATTCTGTTGCCAGCCTTGCTGTTTGTGTTTGAATCCACAACCAGGGCGAGACGCCAGGATTGAGGGAACAGAATGACCTGTACTCGTTCACGATATGCTCTGCAGTTGGGTTGACTTTGCTCAGCCTGGAAGTTGTTTGACCAGCCGAAGCAAAACGGTTGTCGAAAATGCCCCGCGCGGTTGTTCAAATATGAAGCGGCCCTTGAACTGACGAAGTCAACGGAGTGTCAATGTCCGCTCGATCCGTCCGGCATGAAATATGCAAACGGAAAGGTTGAGTGGAAACAATCTTAGATCTGGCCGTGCGCCGATGCCCATGGCGCAACCTTGATGAGAGAAGGAAAGATGGAAACGCTAAACGACCAAACGCTCCAACAGCTTGTTGCAACAGAAGATTTCAATTCAACGGCGATCACCTTGCTGGCACCGATGGAAAAGGCTGGTAAGCAAGTTCAAAAAAACGAGATCTACTGGAAAAACGTTGTCCGTGATGCGGAGCAACAGTTATCCGATGCGAAGGTTGACCAGGAATTGATCGACCAGCTACTCGACCCAGCCAGAGGCAAGCTGGGTGACAACGAGTTTTGGCAACATCAACAACATGGATTGGCCTACTTCGCCAGCGAATCCGGTGGCAGGTTGTTCCAGTTGGACACTGAAATCGACCCTCTCGCTTTCGTGGGCGACCGCTTTATGGTTGGTCCAGTTGTTGACGCAGTCGTCAACTCGCGAGTCTGCTACATCCTGGCTTGCAGTCCCAAGCGAGTTCGACTGTTGCGAGTAACGGGCAACGAGATCGACGACCTGCAGCCCGATAACTTTCCGGACAACCTGCGTGACGCCCTCAATATTGACGAATATGTCAGCGCACTACAGCAGCATTCGACCTCCAGGTCGGGCAACGCTGGTGGTTCGGATGCAGTGTTTCACGGTCACGGCGGCAGCGATCCGGACATCAAAAAGAAAGACGAGCTGTTACAGTACTTCCATAAGCTGGATGATTGCCTGGATGACTACTTCGGCCAGGAAAACAATCCACTGGTGTTCGCCGGTGTCGAATACTTGTTCCCGTTGATTAAAGAGGCGCTCAGTTACAAGCACCTGTTGGATCAAACCATTGACGGCAATCCGGATGATCTGACGCCTGAACAGCTTCTCGAACGCGCGCAGCCGATTCTGGATCAGATGAAGTCGCAGCGTCAGCAGCGAGCCGTCGAAGCGGTCAAGGAAAAACTGCATACCGACTGGGCCAGTGATGAATTAGATGATATTCGGAAAGCCGCCGAATTGGGGCAAGTCGAAACGTTGGTGCTGTCCCATGATGCCGACTTGGTCGCTTGCAACCAGGCCGTCGCAGATTCGCTGCGCTACAACGGGCAAGTCGAAATTCTTCCAGAGGAACATCAGCACTTGGACGGTTCCAACGCCGCGGCCCTGTTTCGTTCGCCCGCCGGCAAGTTTCTGGATACGCTTTCCAACACCAATAACCAGTGAACTTGAGAAATTTGAAACGTGCGGAGGCTGCAGTGCTTTCAAAGAGAGTGCCAAGTTCCTGTGGCAGGATCGATCAGGAAAAACCACGCAGACACTTCGTTCACCGAGTTGATGATTGGATTTGATTGCGGTTGAAAGCACGGTCAAAAAAGTGTTATGAAAGCCGGAGTCGATGAAAGAATTGAAAGAGTTTTTACAGGGGTTGGAGAAACGAAACCCGCACCAGTCCGAATTTCACCAGGCAGTCGAGGAGGTCGCTGCCTCGATCATGCCCTGGTATCTGGATCATTCGAAATATCACCAGGCGCAGATTCTGGAACGGTTGACTGAGCCCGACCGTATTATTTCGTTCCGTGTTTCATGGCAAACCGATGATGGTCAGATTCGGGCTAACCGTGCCTGGCGGGTCCAGTTCAATCATTGCCTGGGACCTTACAAAGGTGGGCTTCGATTCGCACCGACCGTCAACGAAAGCGTGCTCAAGTTTCTGGGCTTCGAACAGATCTTCAAGAACAGCTTGACCGGGTTGCCGATGGGGGGAGCTAAAGGTGGCTCGAACTTCAACCCCAAAGGCAAATCGGAATATGAGGTCATGCGGTTTTGTCAGTCCCTGATGACAGAACTGCATCGCCACATCGGTGAAGACGTCGACGTTCCAGCTGGTGATATCGGTGTCGGTTCTCGCGAAATCAGTTTTCTGTTCGGCCAATACATGCGGATGGAAAATCGCTGGACTGGTGTTCTGACTGGCAAGGGTTGCTCTTACGGCGGCAGTGCCGTCCGCACCGAAGCTACCGGGTATGGTTGCATCTACTTTCTGGAAGAAATGCTCCAGCAACATGACGAAGGCCTGGAAGGAAAGACGCTGGCAATCAGCGGCAGTGGCAATGTGGCTCGTTATGCGGCTGAAAAAGCGATTCAGAAGCAGGCCAAGGTCGTCACGCTGAGCGACTCCGATGGTTTTGTCGAGATCAAGGAGGGTTTGAACGAAGAGCAGCTGGAATTTGTTCATGACCTGAAAGAAAATCGCCGTGGGCGGATCTCCGAGTTCGCTGAAAAATTTGACGGCGTTACGTTTCATCCAGACGCCAAGCCCTGGGGCGTCAAATGTGATGTGGCCGTTCCCTGCGCAACGCAGAACGAACTCGATGCCGATGGCGTCCAAGCTTTGATTAACAATGGAGTCGTGGCGGTTTGTGAAGGTTCCAACATGCCGACCACGAACAAGGCGGCCGAACGTTTGCGAAAAAACAACATCCTGCATGCGCCCGGAAAGGCTGCCAATGCTGGCGGGGTAGCGGTAAGTGGGCTGGAGATGAGCCAAAATTCGATGCGAATCAGCTGGAGTCGGGAAGAGGTCGATGAACGATTGAGAGAGATCATGAAAGGAATCCACCGCCGCTGCGTCGAAGCCATCGATCACGGCGAAAGAATCAATTACGTCGATGGTGCCAACGTAGCCGGTTTCAAGAAAGTTGCTGATGCGATGTTGGCCTACGGCGTGATATGAATGCGTCGTGGTCGAGTTTCCGCAACGCTTCCTGTCCCCAGAATGTCACCCGAATAAGTATTCGGCAAATTAGAAAGCAACCCATGTCCGTTTCCAATTGCGAACAACCATCCACGAATTTGAAGTCCTTGTTTAAACCTATCCAGCTGGGAAGCATCGAACTTCCCAATCGAATCTGGATGGCTCCGTTGACACGAGCCCGTTCGGATCATGATCAGCGTACCCAGACCGCACTCCACGCGCTGTATTATGCCCAACGTGCCACCGCCGGTCTGATCGTTTCCGAAGCAACCCAGATTTCGCAGGAGGGGATTGGGTACGCATGGACGCCTGGAATTCATACCGACGCCCAGGTGGAAAGTTGGCGATTGGTCAACGAAGCGGTGCACAACGCCGGAGGCCACATTTTCTGCCAGCTGTGGCATGTCGGTGCGGTATCACATCCAGTGTTTCAGCCAAATCAGGGGCAACCCGTTTCATCCAGCGTCTGGACCCCGGAAGGTGAGGCATTCGTTGGCAGCTATCATCCTGACGGACCGATGGTTCCGTTTGAGGAATCTCGTGCCCTCACACTGGAAGAAATTCCGCGACTGCTTGATGACTATCGCCATGCGGCGCGGCAGTCGCAAGCGGCTGGTTTTGATGGAATTGAATTACATGCCGCCAACGGCTATCTGATTGATCAATTCCTACGTGACTCGGTAAACCAGCGGGACGATCAGTACGGTGGTTCGATTGAAAATCGAGTTCGCTTGTTGGTCGAAGTCGTCGATGCGCTATGCGAAGTCCTGCCGCCGGAGCGGATTGGCGTCCGGCTGACGCCGATTGGCGGACCGGGTGGCAGTCGCGATAGTGATCCCGTCACACTATACACCGCTGCCGCCAAAGCCATCTCGGGCAAGGGGTTGGCTTACCTGCACGTGGTGCGGACCAACTCGCACACCGGTGATGATTCGCAACAAGTCAGCGAAGCGGCGATCAAAAGCATGCGTGACGTTTTCGATTCGGCATTCATTATCAATGGCGGTTTCACGCCCGAAGAAGCGACCGAGTGGATCGATGCGGGGCACGCCGACGCGGTTGCCTTTGGCCGGCTGTTCATTGCCAACCCGGACCTGGTCGAACGGATCGGGCAAGACGCGGACTTGAATGAACCGGATCAGGACACGTTCTACGGCGGCGGGGCGGAGGGGTATGTCGATTACCCCACGTTGCGGCGAACGACCGACGCGATGCACATCAAGTAAGTCGAGGATCAGTTGACGCGGATTGATCACTCAACAAGGGCGATTCGTGAAAGTAGCTGTCCGGCGGCGGCCATCCCGCTCAAAAATGCTCCTTCGACTCGCCCACCCTGCACCCAGTCGCCGCAAACGGTGACCAAGCCGTTCGCATCGCAACACGAAATGGTGGATGTGGATTCGACAGGGATCGCGTACTTCCAGCGATGGGCGATCAACTGGCTGGGTACCTGCGGTTGGCAACCAGTGACGTTCCAGAACTCGGCCAGCATCATTTGGGCTACCTGTTGTGGATCGGAGTCCCACTGTTGCAACGTCCACTCCGGGCTGGCGTGAATCACGACATTTTCTCTGGGAGGATCGCGATCTGGTTTGGTGCTGTTGCGGGACGTCCATGACAGGAAGCTGTCATGTAAAAACGCCCCCTGCCAGTTTTCCGTGACAGGGCGGTCGAAGCTGACCATGGTCGCCCAGCAGGGGTTCATTTCAATCTGGGAAATCTCGGTGGCCAGCTCGGGGAAACTGGCTGACAGCAATTCGGCGGTTTGTGCGGCTGGCGCAGAAACGATCAACCGATCAAACTGCCCCAGCGGATTGCCGGAATCATCGTGCAGTGAAATTGCGCCGCGTTCGGTATCGATGTGATGAACGCGTGTATTCAGCTGAACGTTTACTCCCTGAGCCAGATGTTTGGCAACGGCATTCATTGTCGGTGTTGGCACGAAGCGTTTGATGGAGTTTGATTCCCGTTCAAGTTGACCGTTGTTGAGGACGACGATCGTTTGCCCTTCGTCTGTATCGGGCCAGGGTTGAACCAATCCTGTTCGCAACCAGCTATCGACGTAGCGTCGGAATCGAGGATCGCGGACAGTAAAGTATTGAGCGCCGTGATCGAAGTCGCCGTGATCGGTGCGCCGGGTGGCCATTCGACCGCCAACGCCACGACTCTTTTCGAAGACGGCGACGAATAACCCATGGTCAGCCAGTGTGCGGGCGGCGATCAGGCCCGATAAGCCCGCGCCGATGACGGCCACGTTGGGCGTCGATGAATACCGGGGCCGGGATACCAGTTCACCATATTCCTTAACGTTCAATCGCTTGGCGTGATCGCTGGTCGGACGTGGGCGGACAGTACCAATCACAGGTTGTCGGGGCTTGAAAGGACGATCAAACTGGCCCAGGCACCACAGAATCCCCCCGTAAGATGCGGGGTCGCGACCATCGAGCGCGTAACGATGGTTCAGATCAATGATGGTTTCCAGAGCCCGTTGTGGTGATTCGGTCCAATCAAGGATTGCCTTGCCCCAGGTCATTCTCACGTTGTTGTGGAGTTCACCCTGTTGCAGCAATGATCGCTGGGCAGCGTTCCACAGGGCGTCGTTTGTTTGTGCCCGGGCCAATTGTTCCCAGCTGTACAATGCCTGGCGCGCGTCGTTGCCATGCGCTTGCAACGTGGCTTGAGCCCAGTCTGGCAACGCTGACCACTGTTCGTAATCGTCTCGGTAAAAGCAGAACCCGTAGGCCAATTCTCGCCAGACAAACAATTCGTCGAGGTATTTTGCCGCACCGACGTGACCAACCAGCGATGTTTCGCGGGCGATTCGAAAGGGAGACACCATCCCATAATGCAGGTAGGCTGACATTCGGCTGGCGCCGGTGTCCAACGGATTGTTCCTTGTTTTCGCATACCGCGACAACCGGTGTTGTTTGAACTCATTCCACCGCGCATAACCGGCAGAGGAACCGCCTGTCGTGTCGGGGACCGGTCCGACGGCATGGTCGATCTCGCAGCTCGAAATTAAATCTGGAATTGAAGCTTGTTGCAAATCAACCGGCGTAAACGGCAGTCGTGATAAGTCGAACGGCTGGTTGGAGAAATCAAGTTGCGGCCAATCCCGCTGAACTCTGGCAGCGAAGAGTTTGTTGGTTGCGTTGCGAAACCTGAATGCTCGAGTGTGGGCTTCTCCGACCAATTGCATCGGCACGACACAGGCGGTATCGACCAGCCAGATCGGCGTATCGACTTGCTCCGCCAAACGTTGACGAAAAACGCTTGGTGGACCGACCGGCATATCCTCGGCCACGACGAGTGCCGCCTGTTGAGCCAAGTTGATCAGATGGGGTGATCGATCTTCCGGTGTTGCCAGGTGAAACGCGTAACTGATGTTTTGGGCCTTCAATTGCTGTTGAACATCGCGTGCTCCCTGCAACATGAAAGCGTGGTGGCGATCGGAAGCGTACCGATAGTGCTCCGACAATCCCTGGTAGACCAGCAGCGGCAGGTCGGCTTGTCGAGCTACGTGTCGGGCCACGTCGAGGGCCGGGTTTTCGTCGGCTCGAACGGCCGTTGCCATCCAGTACAACACAAAATCTCCGGCCGGCAGCACTTCGCCACGGTGGAAACAGCGGGTCCGTTCCTGCAAATGCGCGGGCAAATCAAATGGCATCGTGATTTCCTGGGGTGACACTTCGATCGTGCTTGTTACCCGGTTCGCGACAGTGCGGTTAACAGTCGCTGGACTGTCCCAGATTCATTGTGACCGAAATGGCCCATAGCAAACCCAACTTACCCACCAAGATCTGTGCAACCTGTGGACGACCGTTTACATGGCGAAAAAAGTGGCGACGCGACTGGGAACAAGTCAGGTATTGCAGTCATCGCTGCCGCCAAAAGTCAACTGCCGTGGGGCGTGAAACGGATAACGAGTGAATGGTGAAGGCGGTCGCCTATTAGACAAGCCGCGAGAGTAACAATGAGTTTGTTCACCGCAGAGACGCAGAGGAAACTGAGGTTTCGGACGGTGATTCTTCCAGAATTCTGCGCCTCTGCCGTTTGCTCCATGGTGCTGCTGGGAGTGGCACGGAACGCCAAACTTGTGGTGAGAGATTTTGACTAATGCCAGACCTGCTGACGACAACTCCTCCGGGACTGTTTTGCGAAGCAGGCAATTTCTACATCGATCCGTGGAAGCCGGTGGATCGAGCAATGATCACGCATGCTCACGCTGACCACGCGCGGACAGGATGCCAACGCTATTTGGCCGCCAGTTCCGGTCGCGAAGTGATGCAGATTCAGTTGTGTTCCCAATTCTCGCCGGACATATCTTGCGAACATAGTGGTGGGGTCAGCAGATCCTTGCGGCTCTGATGGCAATCCAGCAGTAGCCCCATTACAATCAGCGGGTTGCCTGTTATTGCCGGCAATGAGTATCAGGCAACTTGAACACCGTTTTGCAGGAGCGTTCCATGGGTCAGTCGTTTAACCACGGCGATTTTTGCTGGGTCGATTTGAATTCACGAAATATGCCTGAGGCCAAGGACTTTTATCACCAGGTTTTTGGTTGGACGTGTGAAGATCAGGAAACCGGCGGCCCACCCTATGGGATGTTCAAACTTGATGGTCAGCTGGTGGGCGGCATCGGCCAAATGTCTGACGAAATGATGGCTCAGGAAATGCCGTCAATTTGGAACAGCTATGTGCTGGTCGATGACTGCGCTGCGGCCTGTGCCAAGGCGGGTGAATTGGGTGGCGGTGCGATGATGGAACCAATGAAGGTGATGGATGCCGGTACCATGGCATTTTTACATGATCCAGCCGGAGCCATGTTTGCCGTCTGGCAACCGGACGAGCATCATGGTGCCGAAGTCTTTGGACAGCCCGGGGCAGCTTGCTGGAATGAATTGGCCACCCGTCAGTTCGATGGCGCATTGGAATTTTATGAACAGCTGTTGGGATGGACTTACCTCGATCACGAAGGTTCGCCCAGCAACTATCGCATCGCGCTCAACGGTCAAAAACAGGTCGGCGGAATCATGGAAATGACCGATGACTGGGAACAGGATATTCCTGCCCATTGGGCCGTTTATTTCCAATCAGCCGATGCCGAGCAAACGGCGGCTGCGATCACCAAGGCTGGTGGGCAGATTTGTCATGGCCCATTTGACGCACCTGGTGTTGGGCGAATCGCGATCTGCGGCGATCCATTCAACGGGATGTTCAACGTGATTGAATTGAACAAGCCCATTAATTGATGGAAATTGGATGTCGCCTTTGGTTCTCGGTTGGCAGTCAACCATTGCATCGAACGCGAAATGCTAACCGCAGAGACGCAGAGGATGTGCAACGTTCCTTTCAAATCTCTACAAGCTCCCCGCTCTTTGCGCCTCTGCGGTTTTCCTCTTAATGATGATTCTTCCAATAACCTGGTTTCGACCGTCGCGAACTTGCGATGCGGTTTCGTGACTGGTCGTGGTTAAGCCGCGGGCTTGCGAGCGGCCTGCGACAAGTGGGCTTGAGCCAAAACTGGCTCGGTTGAGATAATTTGGTTTAATTTTTCCAACTGATCAAGCGACGAAAGTCCCAGGTCCAGGAACAGGATTTTTCGCCCCGCGACTTCGCAGACCCCGCCGCCAGTGCCGCCGAAATATTCGTGGCGGACTTCGTATCCGGCTGCGGTTGCCAGTCGTGAAAAATGCTCAATTTGCTCGATCGTACTCATCCAACTTCCCTGTCTTAATAGGACTCCGGAACTGTCACTGTTTAACAGTTGTCCCCAGACAGATTATAGGGATTCGCGTTTTAGAGCCCATAGGAATTGGCCGATGTAATCCGATAGCACAGGGTGGTCGTCGATCAACTACGGAAAGTAATGCGGTGAGTGTCTCCGAATCAGAAATCAATCAACTTCGCGAAGAAAATGAGGCACTTAAACGTCGTTTGCAGGAAATGCAGCGAATGACAGCACTCGGTGAACTGGTCAGCACCACCACCCACGAATTTAACAATGTGCTGATGACCATCATCAACTATGCCAAAATGGGGATGCGTCATCAGGACCAGCAGACTCGGGACAAGGCTTTTGAAAAAATTAATAAAGCTGGAGCTCGGGCGGCGAAGATCACCAACGCAGTGCTGGGCATGGCCCGGAATCGAAGTGAGCAGTTTGAGTTGACCAATCTGGCTCGACTGATCGAAGAATCAATGGTCTTGCTCGAACGGGAAATGCAAAAGTACCGGATTTCGGTTGAGCTGGATCTGGCAGTCGATACTCCTGAAGTCCCTGTCATTGGCAATCAGATTCAGCAGGTCCTGATGAACCTGTTGATCAACGCGCGGCAGGCGATGTCCGAAGGCGGACAGCTGGTGATTCGCCTGCGTCACAACGAGCAGACCAACACGGTCGACCTGGCGGTGCGAGATTACGGTTCCGGGATTGCTCACGAAAAACTGGTCCGGATCTTTGAGCCCTATTTTACGACCAAGCAAGGTCCCGATGAAACCGGTAAAGGCGGAACGGGAATCGGCTTGTCGACCTGCAAGAATATCATCGAAGCTCACGGCGGCAAGATTCGCGTCGAAAGCACTGTGGGCAAAGGCACTTGCTTCACACTGATGCTGCCCATCGAGCGGAAGGCTCAGGCGTTACCCATCGCTCGCGGAATCGCTGGAGCGGTGGCCCAGATGAACTCGATGGAATCTACGAGCTAGTGGACCGTCAAGAGTGATTTTTAACGCTTGCAGTGTTTCCGATTCAGGCCGTTCGAGGCCCCAAGCCTTATTCGTTACAGTCCACTAATCATCAAGGCCTGAAAAACGTTCAGCTCTGGTGCTTCTGCAGGGGCGGGCTAAATTGGAGGCTTCGGGAGTGACCTCCCTACCCTCGTGGAGAACTGCCCCCATGCCCGAATTGCCCGAAGTTGAGACGATGCGCCGCGGAATCCTCGCTGCCGTGGGTGGCACTGTGGTGCAGGCCAGCCGGATGCCGTGCTCCCGACGGCCGATCGAAATCGCACCTCGAATCGATCGGCTGAATCGACGCGTCACAGGTCGGCAGATTATCGCCGTTGAACGGTTGGGCAAACGAGTTGTGATTGTGTTGGACTCGATGGATCGCTTGATTCTCGAGCCGCGAATGACCGGCCTGGTTCTGGTCGGTGCCGCGCCGACCACTGAACATCTGCGGTTCTCATTGCAGCTGACCGGTTGTTCGATTCGGCAAATTCTGTACTGGGATCGGCGTGGGTTGGGGAAAGTTGCGTTATGGACCGACCAGCAATACTACGACAAGCGAAATGATGGATCACTGGGACCGGATGCGTTGGAGATAACGCCTGAAGAACTGGCGAATCGCCTGCGACCGTCCAAGCGAGAAGTCAAAGTGGCGTTGCTGGATCAATCGAAAGTCCTGGGCATCGGCAACTTGTACGCTTCGGAGATCCTGCATTTGGCGGGTGTGCATCCGCAGACTCGTTGCGATCGAATTACGTCTCGCCGCTGGAGCCAAATCCACCAGTGCATGTTGGAGGTTCTGCAGCAGGCGATTGAGTACGAAGGATCCACGCTATCGGATGGGACCTATCGGAATGCGTTGAATGATTCGGGCAGCTATCAAAACGAACATCGCGTCTATGACCGCGCTGGTGAACCGTGTCCGACCTGCGGGAATGCAGAGATCCAGCGAATTGTGCAAGCCCAACGTTCGACGTTTTTCTGTCGCAAGTGTCAGAAGAAACGGTAGTTGGAATTCTGGGCAGACATTTTTTGTCCAGCCGAACTGGTTAACGCTCGTGTTGAATTGTCGATTGGCTCGTTTTCTGCAACACGCATCTTGTTGATCATGTTCATCTTGTTGATCCTGTTCCCTTTTTCGGACCCTGCTCAGAATGGACAGCGTACGCAAGATTCACCTGGAAGTTTGACAGGATGTTCAGGATCAACAAGATTGACGAGATGATCTCTGGTGTTTTATCCCTGCAACTACGATTAGGGTGAACGAAAAAGTTTTCGCGGAGAGGCAGACATTTTTTGTCCAGCCGATTGGGCGCTAGCCACGGACGAAAGCCAGTTGTCGCGTAAACTTACGAAGGTCGCTGGCTAGCGCCAAAGCCGCTGGAAGCCGCCACCTATCGACACAACTTTCTCGGAGCGAAAGGCGACAATATAGCTTGCCACCGGGTCTTCAAATAAAATACCAGCAACTTTCAACTTAATCTCGAAAAGCCAGCCAATGTCTGATTCTCCAAACCCGGATAGCTCCAATCCATATTCAGCACCCGTCAAAAGCGGAGAACCATTGGAAGCTCAGATGGCTTCCCAACAAGGCGACGCTACTGGGGGTGTCATCCCCTACAAAAATCCGAAAGCGTTGATTGCTTACTACTTGGGGATTTTTTCATTGTTGTTTTTCCCATTGGGAATCGTTTCGATCGTCCTGGGCATTCTTGGACTTCGTGACCGCAAACGAAATCCCGCCATCAAGGGTTCGGTCCATGCCTGGATCGGGATTGTGCTGGGTTTCCTGGGACTGGTCTGTGGTGGCGGAGTCGTGACGATGGCGGTGATAGGCTTGGTGAATAGCCAGGGTCCGTAGCCATCACAGGGGATGACAACGCGTTTAGCATCAACGGATGGTTGATAAGGATTAGCAGATACTGTGCTTTTTATCGTCGATCCAGCAGTTTGCGGATGTTGCTGCCGAGCCGCGGATCATCAGCATCAGTGTCAGATTGAGCTTGTCGAGCTGGTTGGGGATCGTCCAGGGCAACTCCCATCCAACCATCATCAATGATGAGCTGAGAAACCGTTAGCGAACGGGCTTGCGGGTAGTTGCGGAACTTCGCCGGCAAGGCATCAAGCTCGTAGTGCTCATCGAACAGCACATTCATCACCACACTGATGGCCGCCTTCTCTCCGAAGCGATGTCTGGCGGTTCCCAGAACTTTCCTGGTCTCATCCTGATGCAGATGAACTTTCAACCCGTCCGTCGTAACGGCATAGCCAACGGTCATCGGAACTTTTCTGAGCGTAGTCTTGCCAGCTACATTCAGCTCGTCGAAGTTCAGCGTTATCAAGATCCGGTTGTCGACAAAATCAATCTTGATTGGATCAAACTTGTCGAACGTGAATTCAGCGTCTCGGTCTTCCTTGTCACCGTTTGCCAGCGGCTTTTTTTCGAGTCCCAGCTTCTGTTGCAAGTGTTCGGCCAGCGAATCGCTGTTGAATGTCTGGCCACCAAGCTCCAACCTGGCAATCGCATTGTTGATTAAGGACTGATGCACCTGGAATGATAACAGGCTGTTTCCGGTTTCCTGCGGGCGAGCCGTATTAGCGGCCATCTGGTCGCGACCGGCCAGCCGGTATCGCATCACAATCCGCTCGGGAGTCGTCGCCAATTGCAAGGGTTCGGGATCCAGTTCCAAGGCGAGTAATGGCTGTAGCAGGTTTTCAGTGGCCGCAGCTTCGACCTTGGCAATCTGCTGGGACATCTCGGATTCGACACGTTCGACGGCAGACCGCGTAACTTTCCGCCTAAAAATCTGATTCGACTCCGGAGCCTGTTCGCGAACACGTTTCTCAGCCATTTTGCGGGCGATGTTGCCCAGCATGGGCATGTGATCGAGCTTGGATTGGACACCGACCAACAGTTGATGCGCTGATGTATCGGCAGTTGCCTTGTGACTGCCATCAATGCCATTGCCATCAACCGTAATCTGTTTGGTCACCTGAAACTGAGCCAACCCCTGGTTGAGAATTCGGAAGCCCTTGGTCCGAGCAACGGTATCGGAATGCACTTGTCCGTCCGTTTGAATCTGAAAGTTCAGCCGTTCGGGGTCTGGAACCAAGTTGACTTGAATCTGGTTGCTGACCTGACTACTACCAGAAACGCGGGCACCCTGTATGGTCTCGGAGACGGGTTCGGCAATGGTCGGCAGTTTAGGTAACAGCCGGTTCATGAATTCGCTGGAAATCGCCATCCGAAAGTTGGCATTGCGATAATGGGCGTCCAGAATTTCCGCCAACACGTTGTCCGCTTGGACATCGGACCATAGTAAATCCTGGTACCGATCATTAAGCACGTGGCTGGACCGATTACCGGGCTTGGATTCGTAGTATTCCAGCCGCTTCAACACGTCGACGGGATCGATCGGCTCGCTGGCGTGTTCCTTGAGAAAATCGATGACTTGCTGATCGATCGCTCGCTGAACAAATTCCGACTGTTTTTCACCCAGAGCTGGCGAGTAGATTCGCGCCAGGATTCGTCGGGCTGTTTCGCGTTGCAATTCGGGATCGGGATTGAGAGTGCCAAAT
>CAZJEK010000001.1:39370-82435 GCA_964545005.1 uncultured Pirellulaceae bacterium | reverse complement strand
GACGAAGGAATTCAACCCATCCCTCAGGAAGCTCGCTGAATTCAATATTGCCGTAGCTTGCTTGTTGGACGCGGGAGGAGTCGTCGCCGATGGATTCTCGCACAGGAATTCGCAACAGTGCATCCCACACTGCGATCCGCCGCGACAGTCGATAATGTAACCGTACGAGATGGTTGTAGATTTCCGAAAACTGTTCTTGCGGAATTTGTGATTGTTGCAGTTGGGTCAATAGCGTCGAGATTTGATCGCGTTGCTTGGCCAATTGTTGCAAGCTGGCCAAACGCTGACTGGGCTCCAGACTGCCGTCGGTGACAAACGAGATCAGCTGAAGGGTGGTTCGCGACCAGGCGGCGGTCGCCTGAAATTCGGCGATTGATTCCAGCTGCTCATTTAAGGCGCGTGGTTGAGGCCAGTCGGCAGGCTGTTCGGCTTGGCCGATTGCAGGGCAACAGAAACTCAGGACCATGATCCAGAGCGCAATCCGACCCGTACGCGTCGACCGTTTCCATGTCGTAGATTGGACTCGCCCCATTAACAATCGACTCCTTCGATTCAAATTCGGGCCCGGTCTGGATGCCATCCGAGGCATCGTGCGGCCGCGCCACCAGCCGTTAAACTTGAACCATTGCTCAAAGTTTGCCCAAAATAGTCGGCGGTACCCTATTTCATCGGGTTTTCATGGGGCGAAGTGGAACAGAATCCAGCGACTTGACGTGTTTGAGCTAGCAGAATTGAGGGAGGAAACGAATGTCCGGGTGGTAGTAATCAGCGGAATCGTCCAAGCCCCGGCAGATGGGTTCGCCAGAGCCCCCGGTTTTCCCAAGTTGCAAGGTGGAAACGCTGGCTCCCTTAATATTGGATACGAATAATTACCGCAGAGTCGCAGAGGCACGGAGCTCTTTAATCCATGCTCAATAGACTCTGCGGCTCTGCGGTTTTTTACATCGTCGATTTAACGAGAGCTGTATTCCATCTGGGGCGTCAGAAAAAATGTCAGCTTCTCCACAGAGATTGGCTGACCGTTTAAAACCCTGACAACTGCTCGTCGATTGATCGCGTTTGAGCGGTCACCGTTTCGCCGGTATGCAATGTCGATTTCTTCTCGATCAGCAAAACATGGCATTCCTCGGCAGCGACCGGGTTGTGCTGCACCCCCTTGGGGACAACATATAACTCGCCCGGATTCAGGGTGACATCGTCGCGGTCTTTGAACTGCAGGCAGAGACTTCCCTGGAGCACCAAAAACAGTTCATCCTCATCATCGTGTTGGTGCCAGCAAAACTCGCCGTGTAGCTTGGCGACCTTGGCATAATGGTCGTCCAGCTCGGCAATCACTTTGGGCGACCAGAGTTGCTCGATGCCGTTGAGTGCAGCTGCCAGATTAACTTTCATCGTATCGTTGCTCGGTCATTTGAATGGCTCGCAACAGGCCGCGGGCCTTGTTCAAGGTTTCCTGGTATTCTGCAGCAGGATCGGAATCGGCCACGATGCCTGCGCCCGCTTGGACATAGGCCGTATTGCCTTTGATGACGATGGTTCGCAGCGCGATGCAGGTATCCATGTTGTTCGAGTAATCGATATAGCCAACCGCGCCTGCGTAGGGGCCCCGGCGGTGCGGTTCGAATTCGTCGATGATCTCCATGGCACGGACTTTGGGAGCGCCGGATACCGTGCCCGCCGGTAAGCTGGCCATCAATGCGTCAAAGGCGTCGTGAGGTGGGTTCAGCTCGCCCGTTACCGTCGAACTGATATGCATCACATGACTGTAACGCTCGATCACCATTACGTCGGGAATTTCGACGGTCCCATAACGCGCGACGCGGCCGACATCATTGCGCCCCAGATCGACGAGCATCACATGTTCGGCTCGTTCTTTTTCGTCAGCCAGCAGTTCCGTTTCCAGGGCCAGGTCTTCGGCTTCCGTTTTGCCCCGAGGGCGGGTTCCGGCCAGCGGTCGCACGGTCATGACGTTGTCGACGACCCGACACATGATTTCCGGCGAACTGCCGACCAGCGTCGTTTCGCCGCTGCGAAGGAAAAACATGAACGGACTGGGGTTCATGACACGCAGGCTGCGGTAGACTTCGAACGGATCGCTGTTGATCTCAAGTTGCAAACGCTGGCTGAGGACAACCTGAAAGATGTCTCCTGCCTTGATGTATTCGATGCAATCTTTGACCGCCTGTTCGAATTGCGGTTGCGTGAAATTGGATTCGTAGGGAACCATGTCGCCTGTCGGTCGATTGACATCGACACAGCGCAGTCCATCGTCACTGCGATTCAATTGCTCCAGCCGCTGGTTAATCCGCGCTAGCGCATCCTGATAGGCCGATTCAAACGAATCGTGTTGTTTAGGCCAGGCCAATGCGACCAACGTGATCGTCTTGTTGATATGGTCAAAGACCAGCATCGTGTCATAGAACGCGAACGACATGTCGGCCAGTCCGCGATCATCTTGAGGCGCGTTGGGCAGGTGTTCAACATACCGCACCGCATCGTATCCGGCGTACCCAACCGCACCGCCAGTAAACGGCGGCATTCCTGGGAACTGAGCGACTTTGACTTGCTTGATGCGTTTCCGGATTTCATCCAGCGGGTTGTCAGCGTGGTAGGATTCAGTGCCACCATCGGCGCCGGAAACGGTAACCTGATTGCCAAAACTGGACAGTTCAAGTTGTGGTCCGACGGCCAGAAAACTGTATCGGCCGACTTTCTCGCCACCCACGACCGATTCGAACAAGCAGGCGGTTTGCCCATCGTCAATTCGCTTGAATGCCGAAACAGGCGTTAGCGAATCGGAAAGCAGCTGGCGCGTCACCGGAATCGCATCGTATTGATCAGCTAACTGCTGAAACGTGGTTAGATCTGGAAACATCGGATTAAAGTTTGAGCTGGGATTGGATCGCTGCTTTGACCTTGTTGGTGTCGGCGTCGAGATAGACGGGAGGATTGGCGAATTCCGATTCGATGCCGTCGAGTTTGGACTCATGGTAACCGACTTTGAAATCGGTGAACTTTAATCCGTGAGCGGTACTGATGACCACCGTACGGTCCGATGGTTTGATTTCGCCTCTTGCGATCAGCTTTTCAAGCACCGCCAGCGCGACGCCGGTATGCGGGCAGCAAAACATGCCGGTTAAATCTGCCTTGGCGGCTGCGGCTGCCAGTTCCTGCTCGGAAGCTTGTTCGACGATTCCGTTGGTTTCGATCACCGCGCGAACCGCTTTCTCGTAGCTGACCGGGTCGCCAATCCGAATCGCGTTGGCCAGTGTTTCACCGGCAGTAACCGATTCCTTGCCTTGAAAGTTGTTTTTGAAGGAGCGGAAAAACGGATCCGCACGTTCGGCCTGGGCTGCCACCAGACGCGGCATCTTGCGAATGAGTCCCAGGTCCATCATCAGCTTGAATCCTTTGTGCAGGGCGCTGATGTTACCCAGGTTGCCGACTGGAATGATGATCCAGTCGGGAACTTCCCAGTCGAATTGCCGGCAGATTTCGATGCCGACGGTTTTCTGGCCTTCGATTCGCAACGAGTTCATCGAGTTGGCCAGATAGATACTCTGGTCTTCAGTCACTTCCTGGACAATTTTCATGCAGCCATCGAAGTCGGTATCCAGGGCCAGAACATGAGCCCCGTTGCTGACTGGTTGGATCAATTGGGCGGTGCTGACTTTGCCCGCCGGTAGAAAGATGATTGCCGGGATACCAGCGTACGCCGCGTAAGCTGCCAGCGCGGCCGAGGTGTCTCCGGTGCTGGCACAAGCCACTGCCTTGACCGGGTGATTATCCATCGACATCATCTGTTTCACGACGCTGACCAGAACCGTCATGCCCAGGTCTTTGAAGCTGCCAGTGTGGCTGTTGCCGCAAAGCTTGATCCACAGGTCGGGCACGCCCAGTTGTTTGCCCAGCCGGTCGGCCCAGAACAAGTTGGTGTTCCCTTCGTTCATGCTGACCACGTTTTCGTCGCGAAGATCCGGGATCACCCATTCGCGCATTCCCCAAACACCGCTGCCGAAGGGCCAATGGGTCGTGCTGGCGCGGGAATCAAATAGCTGTTGCCACTGGTAGGGGTTGCGTTGGCTTAACGGCTCACGTTCGTGGTGCACTTCCAGCAACGAATTGCATTTGGGGCAGCGGTAAATGACGTCGTAAATCGAGTGCTTGCCCTCGCAGCCGGCAAAGCAGCGGAAATAAACGTTGGCATCTTCGGTGCCGGCATTGGAATCGGCCGGTACAGTCTCGACGGACATGTCGCATCCTGGGGTCACGTGCGGCTTGATAGCTGGTCCTATTCGGGGCCAGAGACAGGCTCAATTGGCCTGGCAGGGTCCCAATTTTAGACCATCGCCATCAATTCGGAAACGCGTCAGGCCAATCGAACCCTTGGGCAAATTCAACGATCTTGCCGTCCCAGACAGGCCAAAATTGATCCTGTCTGGAAGTCCAGCAAGCTGACAACGGCAGCCGCAATCGTTATCATGGGGTGATCCAAAACTAGCTTTTGACAAGGACTCCAGCGTGATACAGCAAGTTTTCAATCCCATGATGAGTTCTCTGTTGGCCGGAGCCAACCCACCTGCGGCCGATCCACTGATTCCCGACGAAATCAAGACCTGGTTAATCTGGGGCGTGATCATCCTGGCCGGATTCGCGGCGATGGTCCTGTTTTTCCTGGCTGCCACGTACGGCAAGCTGTGGATTCAAGCGTTGACGTCCGGTGCTGAAGTTCGCATGTTTTCGCTGGTCGGTATGGGCTTTCGAAAAGTCCGCCCGGCCGTGATTGTTCGCGCCAAAATCATGGCCAAACAAGCGGGGCTGGACATTCGCGGTGAAAGTGGAATCAGTACCAATAAACTGGAAGCTCACTATCTTGCCGGCGGCGACGTGATTCGCGTGATCAATTCCATCATCGCGGCTCAACGCGCTAACATCGACTTGGATTTTGATCGCGCTGCAGCCATTGACCTCGCCGGTCGCGATGTGATGGATGCGGTCCGCACCTCGGTCTATCCAAAAGTGATCGAATGCCCGGATCCCCAACGCAGTGGTAAGAACTTCTTGAGCGCGATGTCCAAGGACGGCGTTGAACTGAAGATTCGCGCTCGCGTGACGGTGCGAACCAACCTGGAGCAGTTGATCGGTGGTGCCACTGAAGAAACCGTCATTGCGCGGGTCGGTGAATCGATCATTTCGTCGATCGGATCGTCTGACAAGCACCAGCAGGTGCTGGAAAATCCCGATCGGATTTCGCGAGCCGTTCTGGAGCGTGGATTGGACGCACATACGGCATTTGAAATCGTTTCGATTGACATTGCCGATATTGATGTTGGTGAAAACATTGGAGCTCGATTGCAGGCCGATCAAGCCGAAGCCGACACCCGCGTCGCTCAGGCCGCCGCGGAAAAACGCCGCGCCGAAGCGATTGCCAAAGAACAGGAAATGAAAGCCGACGTGGCCGAGCAGCGAGCCCAACTGGTGATGGCCGAAGCGCACGTTCCCAAAGCCATGGCCGAAGCATTTCGCAAAGGCAAATTGCGGACTGAAAATTAGCCTGTAGCACGCACTAATACCAATGCGGATTTTGCTTGGGAATGGAAACCCGACGCGTGAGCGAGGGCTACACCGATGCGTGTTTTTCCCTCGCTTACGCGTCGGGTTTCCAAAAGTGTGCGTGTTTTTCCCTCGCTTACGCGTCGGGTTTCCAAAAGTGTGCAACTACTAAACGCGTGAGCGCAGGCTACACTGATGCGGGTCTCCTCGCTGATGCGTCGGGTTTCCCTGGGTTTGCAAACTTGCCACGCGTAGTCGTTGGGCTACTAAAACCACTGCCAATCGCCAACGGCGTGATTGATCCCCACTCAAATTCAAACCTGGACTTTTCGAGGCACTTCGCGTGCCTCGTTTTATTAGTACACCCTATCCAACTGGCGGACAGACGATGAAATACTGGTTGATGAAATCGGAGCCGGATGCGTTTTCCATTGACGATCTGGCCAAGTCACCCAAGCAGACGACACACTGGGATGGCGTCCGCAACTACCAGGCCCGAAACTTCATGCGGGACGAAATGAAACAGGGTGACCAGGTGCTGTTTTACCATTCCAACGCCAAACCGCCGGGAGTCGTCGGAGTCGCCCAAGTCGTCAAGGAAGGCTACCCTGATTTCACGGCGTTTGATCCCAAGGATAAACACTATGACCCCAAGTCGCGACAGGAAGATCCCCGCTGGTACATGGTCGATATCAAACTGGTCAAGAAGTTCAAGCAGTTGATTTCGTTGCCCGACCTGAAACAGGTCAAGGCGCTCGACGGAATGGTGCTGTTGCAGAAAGGTTCTCGACTGTCTGTCCAACCGGTGACCAGGAAACAGTTTGATACGATCTGCAAAATTGCGGACCAGCAACAGGCGTAGATGATTCGATTGGCGAGACCGCTCTATTGGTCGTCTTTACGGCACCACTCACTCCACGAGCCGACGTACAGTTTGCGGGTTGGTAATCCGGCATGAGCAGCGGCGAGCAAGTTGACACAAGCGCTCACCCCCGAGCCGCAGTAAAACGTCGCTTCGGCTGGATCAGTATCGCCCATCACGGCTGCCAGCCGTTCCCGAATGGCCTCCGGTTGCTGGAAGTGTTGCCCCTCGCCCAAAACGTTGGCGTAGTGTGAGTTAACGGCACCGGGGATGTGTCCCGCCTTCGGATCCAGCGGTTCAATTTCTCCCGCATAGCGTTCTGGGGCACGCGAATCGATCAGCAACGGTTGATCGGGCACCTGTTCCATCACGACCAGCCAATCTTCATTGGGTTGGCCGGCAAACTGAGCCGGAGGAGGTTGATTCTCGCCTGATTCCAGCAATGATTCATCGGATTGTTGTTGGACCCACTGGGACCAGGCCGGCCAACCGCCATCCAGAACCGCGACGGCTGTGTGCCCCATGTAATTCAGCATCCACCACAATCGGGCCGCCATCATGTTGGCCCGATCGTCATACGCGACGACCTGTTTGCTGCCATCGATTCCCAGTTGCCCAAACACCTGTCTCATTCGAGCCGGGCTGGGCAAGGGGTGTCGTCCCCGATCCGTTAGTGGTGGTCCGCTAAGGTCGTGATCGAGGTCGGCATAAACGGCCCCGGGAATATGTCCTTCAAGGTAGGCTCGCCGACCAGCCTGTGGATCGCTCAAGTCAAAACGACAATCCACGACCACCAGGTCCTCCGAGTTCAGCCGCGATTGTAAGGTGGTCGCATCTACCAGCGTCGTCCAGGACATCGTCAGTACTTTCAATGAACACAAAAGCTCTCGCATCGGTCTGTCCGATGCGTGGTACAGAGCCAATATTTTGACCTTTAAGTGCCCGTTCGAAAACCATGGGCGGAGATGCAGGTGCTTTGTGACTGCTAACTTTCTAGGTTTGGCACCGAAGGCAAACCTCCGAGAACAGGCAGGTCGTTTACAAGATCGATTCTACGGTAATGACAGGATGAAGTTGAACATGGGAGATAGCATCGTGAACAAGTCAATCAAACGTGTGATTCGAGACATCCAGCAGCATTGGGTCGGGGATGGGTTTCCCGTCCGCAGCCTGTTTTCCTACGCAGGCGGCAATCAGTACGATCCGTTTCTGCTACTGGATTACGCCGGTCCCCATGAATTTCCTCCGTCGATCAACAAGCGAGGCGTCGACGTTCATCCGCACAAGGGTTTTGAAACCGTGACCATCCTGTATCAAGGTGAACTGGCCCACCGCGATTCCGGTGGCGGCAGTGGAAAACTGGAACCAGGCGACGTCCAATGGATGACGGCCGGCAAGGGGGTCGTTCATGAAGAATACCACGGCGAATCCTTCACTCGCCAAGGTGGAATGTTGGAGATGGTGCAACTGTGGGTCAACCTGCCCGCCAAGGACAAGTCGACATCGCCAAAGTATCAGGACCTGCGCGACAGTCAGTTCCCGCGAGTGCGGTTACCCGCTGACGCGGGGGTGGCCAGAGTCATTGCCGGTCAGTTGTTGGGTGAATCGGGCCCGGCCCAGACATTTACTCCGATCAACATTTGGGATCTGGAGCTTCAGGCTGATGCCAATGTCGAACTTGACGTTCCGTCCGGTCACAACACGATTGCAATCGTGCAACGAGGTGCGGTCCAGTTCGGAAACGAGCAACTGGAACCCGTGCAAGCCGTTCTCTTCAGTCGCCATGGAGATGCGATTTCGCTGACTACGAACACTGAATCTCGCATCTTGTTGCTGTCGGGTGAACCGATTGACGAGCCCGTCGCAGGACATGGGCCGTTTGTGATGAACACCCAGGAAGAAATTCACGAGGCGATTGACGAGTTCCGGTCCGGTAAAATGGGGCAGCTGACCTGAAGCAGCTGCGGTCGACCGTGGAAAGCGATATTGAGGCCGTTGGCCGGCTGTTCTAAGATTCCAGCAACGGGGTAAAAGAATCGTCCAGGGATCGGGGTTCGGTCGCGTGAATCATCCAGTCGACAAGCAAGCAACGATCGATTCGATTTTGCCGAAACCGGTCGATCGGTGCCGACAAAAGAGACTGGCCGCCATGCAGCCCTACTTCTTTCCTTATCTGGGTTATTTTCAGCTGATGGCAGCGGCCGATTGCTGGATCGTATTCGATACGCCGCAGTACATTCGACACGGCTGGGTCAACCGAAACCGGATTCTTTCGCCCGCAAAAGTCGGTTGGAAGTACATTCGAATTCCATTGATCAAGTCATCGCGTATCACGTCCATTCGTGACAAGCGAATCGCAACTGGCAACGTCGACTGGAAAACCGACCTGGTGCGCAGCTTGGCCTATTATCGACAATTGCGGGCTCCGTTTTTTGAAGAAACGATGGACTTTGTCTCCGCGGCAACCCGTTCCAATTCTTCCTGGTTGTCCGAGGTCCTGATCGAAACCATTTCGGCTACGGCCCGCCATCTGAAGATCGAACTCGATTCCAGTGTTGTTTTTTCCCAATTGTCGAACCGCAGCGTGGAAGTCGAACATGCGGGGCAATGGGCACTGAGAATGTGCCAGGCATTTCAGGCAACGACCTACATCAATCTCCCCGGCGGTCGAGAGCTATTTCAGCCTCGGGAGTTCAATGCGGTAGACGTCAAGCTGCAGTTCATCGAACCATCGTTGACCAGCTATCGGCAAGGAGACCGTTCCTTCCTGGCCGGGTTATCGATTCTTGATGTGTTGATGTGGAATGGGGCCGAACGGACCGCCGGTTTAGTGAATCAGTATTCGATTGTCGATTGATGGATTGGAAAGCATACTATCGACAAACATCGCCGTTGCCTGTCAATGCGACGCTGTCGGACCGTTTAAAACAGGTCGGGAAAACCGAGTTCGGCCAACCGGTCGCCGCGTCCAGCCTGCAGTTGATCGAGCAGCAAATCGTGGCCGCGCTGGAACTCGAACGAACGTCGCTGCGAGTGGTCGATCTGGGATGCGGCAACGGGATCATTACTCGTCGCATCATCAACCACTGTCAAGCGATGCTGGCGATTGACGTTTCGGAGCAGATGGTTGAGGAAGCGGAACGGACAACCGCCGGGTTGCCCGTGGAATATTGGGTATCGGAAATCGACCCGTTGCCGTCTGGAATTCAACACCCAACGATTACCTGCGGATTCTCGTATGAAGTCTGGCAGCACTTGAGCCTGGAACAGGCTGCCGATTGCTTACGCAGCGTTGGCCACTGCTTTCCGGCGCTAAACCGTTTGTTTTTGGGTTCCTTGCCTGACCAGGATCGAATCAAAAACTTTTATGATACGCCCGAACGATGGGGTTTTTACCTGGCTGGATTGGCAGCGGGGGAACCCCATCTGGGCCACTGGTGGACGTTGGAAACGCTGGAACACGTCGCCCGGCCATTCGGCTTTGCGGTACACCGGATTGATCAACCGGATGAATTGTACACCAGCCACTATCGCTTCGATGCCTTGCTGATTCGTGAATGAGAACGCTGAACTCTATCTACGCCAGTCCGCTGTTCCTGTTGGGCATGCCCCGCTCAGGGACAACCTGGTTGTCGCAGATTTTCGAATCGCATCCTGAAGTCTGTTTGCGTTTTTCTCCGAACTATTCGTATCCATTGAAGAACTCGATTGATGTTGACGCGACCGCGGAACAGTGGCTGACCCATATGAAAGCAGCTCGTGAATCGAATGATGAATTCATGACGCATGCCTATCGTCGAAAAACGGGCGAGTTGCCGACCTGGAACAAATGCTCCGACTTGTGCCGATTGTTGTGCATCAAAGACACGCGGTTTCACGAAGCCTATTGGACAGCGCTCGATAGGCTACCCGGCGCCAAGATCATTTACCTCGTGCGTGATCCCCGCACTGCGATTGCATCGTGGTGGCAATGCAAAGAATTTCCTGCCGGCGATGTGCTGGAAGATGCCTGGTGGAATGGTGGTAGCCGCAAGCAGGAAGGTCCCGGCGAATACTGGGGCGTTGCCGACTGGTGCGAGTTGACGTTGCAGTATCAACGGCTGGCTGTCCAGTGCCCTGGCCGCGTGATGGTGGTTCGTTACGAGTCGTTGCTGTACGATGCCGAGTCGGTTGCCAAATCGTTGCTGTTGTTTGCTGGCTTGGAAATGCATCAGCAAGTTCGGGAGTTTTTGGATTCGGTCGCCACCCAGTCCAGTGATTCGCCCTATTCGGTATTTCGTGGAGGTCGGACTGGTGACCGATCAGATTGCTTGCCAGCCAACGTGCTGTTAGGGATCGAGTCGAAAGTGAGGCAAGCTGGACTGGACGAATTTCTCTCACCGTGACTTTCGCGAAGAGGCTGATATTAATTGTCCAGCTGAACTGGTTGGCGTTGAGGTTGAACTGTCGATTGATTCGTTTTCTTCAAAACGCATCTTGTTGATCATGTTAATCTTGTCCATCCTGTCCCCTTTTTCGGACCTTGCTCACAATGGACAGCGTTGGCAAGATTCACCAACAAGTTTGACAGGATGTTCAGGATCAACAGGATTGACGAGATGCTTCCTGGTGCTGGATCCCTGAGACTACGAATCGGGCGAAAGACGACAACGTTCAACTCATTGATTGAATTCCGATAGTTTCAACTTCTGGAACACCAGATCCGCTCGCGACGATTCGTACAGAATCCCGATCGTTTCGTGATCAATCATCACCAGCGACGAATAGGCTCCTCCCATTTCATCCAGCAGAATTCGATCGGTCGCTGGCCAGGTGGTGCCCTCATCACGGCTGAGTTGAATGGTCATCTCGCGGCGGGAATGTTTGTTGCGAGGATTGGAAAACAGCAGGATCCGTTCCTGATCGCTCACACGATGGCTGATCAAGCTGGCCATGCACGTCGGTTCCGGTAGACCGCCATGGTCCGTCGGGTGGACCTGCCATGATTGGCCGCGATCGTCGGTGATGGCAACGGCTCGGCCATTGTTGTCGCCTTTCCAACTGCGATTGCGATTGTCTCGCATGTTCAGCATCAAGCTTCCGTCAGACAGTTCCGCCACCGCGCATTCGGTTGTGTTTTCACGAGCGGCTTGGCCAACGGTCCAGGTGTTCCCGTGATCGGTACTGAACATGAGGTTGGAGAACGGAAGCCCAGTGGCGTCTCTGCCCTGCGTCGGCATCACCAACGTGCCATCGGACAAGGTGATCCCATTTCCTGGTGCGGGAGCAAACAGCCACCATGCCTGCTGTTTAAGCTGGCGGGTCCAGTTTTCTGGCTGAGACCATGTCTGCCCTTCGTCGTTGCTGCGAACGACCATGAACTGAGCCGTTGTTCCGATTTCAAATCCGGGTTCACTGCCCCGCCCCGACCACTGGTGAGTCCCTGGCTTGCCAAACGTCCAAACGGCACTGACAAAAATCTCACCGGTGGTTGAGTCCACCAGAATATTTGGATCACTGCAGCCGTTTTCCCGTTCCGGCTTGCCACCGAATTCACCCATGTCCATGATCGGCGTTGGTTGGGACCATGTTTGCCCGCCATCAGTCGATCGCGACAGGCCAATGTCGATGTCCTCCTGCAAATCCCGCGAGCTGTTGTAGCGCATGTCATAAACCGCCAGCAACGTTCCTGAAGGCGTGATCGCGATGCCAGGAATTCGGAACGTGTGGCAGTCAAACTGATGGCGTTTGTGGATGCAATAAGCGAGGCGTTGGCGGATGGCGGGCCGCGGTTGATCCTCTGGCGACTCAACGCTACCGTCTTCGTATTCGATCGACGCGACCGAGATAGCAACGCGATTCAGCAAGTCCGAACCTGGCTTCAGGCGGCAGTTGATTGAGAACTCGTGGGATCCTGGTTCGATCGCCTGGGACCACTCGATCGCCGTTGCCCGCTGGATTTTTGATGACTCAGCCAGGCTGGAATCAGGCTGGTCCGCTGGCGAGATTGAGATCTGTTCCAGTATCTCCAGCGAGGTCGTGCCCGTCAGGTCCAATCGAATGCTGCGGATTTTTTTGCGGCCCCTGGTTTTGATGCGAAAGCGAACCACCGATTGATCGCTGCCGTCGATCAGTAACGGCGCCGTAAATGGTTTTAGATAGATTCCATCTTCTATTTTCGACAGATTGCCCTGGATGGTCGCCGCAGAAATCGACATCCGATTGCGCCATGGCCGCATCACGATTTGTCCGATCGGACCAGCCAGCTTGTTGGTGGAATAAACTTCCTGATCGTCAATCCAAAACCTCAAAACACCGTCGGCATTCCGTTTGGCCTGGAATTGAAGCGGCTGGCCGGCGGTGATCAATCCGCGGTGGTTCTCAAGTAGTTGGGTTCTGCCAACTGCGGAGCCTTCGACAAACAAGCCGCCTTGGCGGCTGTCAAACCCGAAGTTAAGACGCTGGCCGAATCGAACCGAAGCGGCCGTGCCATCAAGTTTGGCCAGCGTCAACGTCGTTGATAGTTCAAATGGCCCTGGTCCAATCTCAGGTGGAAAGAAGAATTCGGCCGCTCGTTCCGGAACCGGTTCGTCCAGTTTCCATTGTCGCGATGACTGCGGTGCACTGAACGAAGTAGACGGAGGAACGAGCGCAAAGGCCAGTGCCAGTAAGACCAAGGGAGGGCAGAGAAAATGCAAAGCGAACAAGGTTGACTCCCGAATGAAGCATGATGAACCTCAGTCTAATCAATCAACCGGTTTTGAACCAACTGAATCAACTGTCGTTGCGGAGTATCCTCGGTCGATTCGAAGTTTCCCATCTGTTCCAGTAAATCATCCCGAATACGCTGAAACAACTCCATTGCCTCATCATTTCGACCGCGAATTCGCTGGGCTTCAGCAAATTGAATTCGTCGCAGCAAGTTGGGCGAGATTTCGGTGTCGGTCAGGGCCGCCGATACCACATCAGCAAAACCTGGGCCCGATTTGACACCTTCCTTGCGGTTTTGATCACGAATCAGCAGCAGAACACATCCGGCCAGACAAGCAACAATGACGACCAGTTGCAACACGGTTTTTGACGTCGACTTCTGGTTGGAACTCGAATCCTGGGTCACTTGTGAATCGTGTGAGATCCCGTCTTCGGTTTCTTCGGAATCAACAGAATCAAGTACTTCTATCGGGAAGCTTTGCCTGTCTTCCGTTTCAAAATCAAGCAACAGTTCCGTGTCGGAGCCAAGTTGGAGGATATCCGTTTCCGGCCATTCCACCACGTGTTCCGGTTCCACAACCTGGGCACCGACAAAGACACTTTCCCGGCATCGGTTGTAGACCAGGCAGCGGTTGTTGTCGCGAAACTCCAGGGTCAAAGCATGGCTGGGGATCCCGGCACTGGGGACACAAACATCCGACCTGGGATCACTTCCTACACGGGCCACACGGCTGTTGATGCGGTGAGAGGTTCCTGACGCGATGCCGGACTGGATGGTGATGCGTGCGTTCATGACGTTGTCCTGGGTTTGAGGTTCGAGATTCAATTCAACTTTCCAGTAATGCGATGACAACTGGCAACAAGATCGGAGCAACGATCACCAGCAGGCAGGCAACCATCGTGATCATGCCCGGAAACACCATCTGAACCTCGGCTTCAGAAGCCGCTTTTTCGCCCCATTGGGATCGTTTAAGTCTCATTTGGCCCGCTTGTTCTCTCAGGATATGACTCAATGGTGTGCCCAGTTCTTCGCCTTTGACGATGGCAAAAATGATTTCCGAGATATCGTCATCGGCCATTCGATCACGAAACCCGGCCAGTGCCTGGCGGCGTGGTCGACCCAGCGACATTTGCCGGATCACTTCGGCCAATTCCAGGCTGAGCGGGTGTTCGCGGTTGTCGGCCACGACCGTTCGCAGACTATCTTCGAAACCAGCCCCGGCTTCCATCATCAAGGAGATCTGGTCAATTGCGAACGGAAGCCTGAGCTTGATTTTTCGCAGCCGGCGTTGTCCTCGATTGATGACCGAATTGCGAGCCAAGGAGGGATAGATCAAGCCCGTGATAATAGCCATCCCGAGTCCCAGCCAGGGCATGGTCAACAAAGTCACGAACGCCATAATGGCGAATCCAATCATGCCGGCTTCGATCGATTTGACTGCCATGAATTCACTGGCGGTCCAGGGAGGCGAATCGGCCGTCAGGTCGAGATGGTGTTTCAGCTTGTCGGTTGCATGGCCATCCGGAAAGAAACGAACCAGCTCGTCGACCAGTGGTTCGAACCAACGATACAGTCGACTTACGCGACGCAGTTGATCGCGTCTGGATTGCTCGAACGATTCTCGCGCCGCCCGGTTACCAGCGATCATGCCAGTCATGATTGCCGAGGCCAGTCCCACACTGCCGCCAGCCATCAGCGACGCCAGCATCAACAGGCTGATCGAGTTGAGCATCATCGGTTCCCTCACAATTCAATCGACAGAATGCGATTACTCCACCAGGCACTTAACACCACCAATCCAATCACGGCCAGCAACACAAATTGGCCGATCAGCGATTGGAATACGAGTGCCGTACCGCTGGGGTGCAAAATATAAAAACCTGCCAGGAAGACAAACGGAAACAGAGCCAACAACAATACGACTTTGCGTCCACTGGCGGTTTCCGATTCCAGCTTTCGTTCTACCCGTTGGTTTTCTTGCAGCGTCTGGCCAATTTGTTCCAGTGATTCGGTGATTCTGCCCCCGCGTCCGAGGCTGACTTTGAGTGCCGAAGCGAACAACGTGAAGCTGTCCAGCTGCAATCGGTCCTTGGTTTCGGTGATCGCTTCGGATAATGAGCGACCGTGCTCATATTGATTGACAATCCGCTGCAGTTCGGTCGACAGTGGTTGAGGAACTTCGCGGGAGACGGTTTCCAATCCTTGAGCCAAAGACAATCCGGCGCGGCAAGCATTCGCCAGCGAGGAGGTTCCACCGACCAGTTGATCGCGCAGCAGTTTTCGACGACGCTCGATCACCAACTTCAAAATCCAACGCGGCGCAACAATCAGTAACAAGACCACCGCAATCGCAATCGGAAGCATTCCCAATGCAAACGTCAGCACCAGGAAGCTGATCACCAGGCTCCAGCCCCACCAGCGTAGCAGGGACTGGGACTGCTCCCGGTTCAGCGACAGGGAATCCAGAATTGGCAGCAGGTCCGAAACGTAGTACTGGGCACAGGCATCCCAGAACTGTCCCAGAGATCGTCCAGCAATCCAACCGGCGAGCAACATCAGTGCAGTGGAAAGGTACGGAATCACGCCGATGCTCCCCGCGATGATGAATGGTAAAACGATTTCAAATCCAGGGTTTCGGTCGCGATCAATTCGCCGATGAAGGTCGGCAAGCGTCCGGTTGGTTGCAAGCCGTCAGTGGCGGCCATGCTGTCGAGCAGATATAAATCTCGCAGTTCGATGGCCCCGGTCCTCGGATTGATTCCGGTGCATTCAGTAATCTGGCTGATGACGCGCCGCCCATCGCGAAGCCGCTTCAACTGGACGATAATGTCAATGGCAGACGCAATTTGTTGGTGAATTGAAGAGACAGGCAGATCTGCAGCCATTTGGACCAGTACTTCCAGGCGACGCAATACGTCGGTGGCGTTGTTGGCATGGATCGTGGTCAGTGATCCATCGTGGCCGGTGTTCATCGCCTGCAACATGTCCAACGCTTCCGGACCACGGCATTCTCCGACAACGATTCGGTCTGGACGCATTCGTAGCGCGTTGCGGACGAGATCTCCGATTGAGTACTCGCCCGACCCTTCGACGTTGGCTTCCTTGGTCTCCATTCGCACGACGTGTTCTTTATTCAGCTGCAACTCGGCGGTATCTTCCACCGTTACGATCCGTTCCTGGTCGGGAATGAAATCGCTTAAGCAGTTCAGCAATGTGGTTTTGCCGCTGCCGGTTCCGCCAGAAATCAACACATTTCTTCGGCACAGTACAATCGCGCGCAAAAATTCTGCGACCGTCCGAGTCAGTGCTCCTTTGGCGACGAGGTCGTCGATCAGCATCTTCCGGTACGGAAACTTGCGAATCGTCAAGGTGGGGCCACTGACGGCCAAGGGAGCGATGACGGCGTTGACGCGGCTACCGTCACTCAACCGGGCATCAACCAGCGGCTGGGATTTGTCAATCCGCCGGCTGACTCGGGCCACAATTCGCTGAATGATCGTCTCGATAATCTCATCGGAGATGAAACGTTTACCCGAGTTTTCCAACACCCCGTTTCGCTCAATATAGACATGCTCCCGATCGACGACCATGATTTCGGAAACACTGGGTAGCCTGAGCAAGTCTTCCAGGGGACCATAGCCGAAGACGATATTCTTGATTTCTTTTTTTATGTACCGCAGCGCCAGGTACTGCCGAAACTCGTGATGCAAGCGATCGCCAACTGCCTCCCAGGAAGCCCAGAAGCCGCCATCGATGGCCGCGATCCGACGTTTGTCTGGAGCTTGCGGTGTGATCTCCAGGAGACCCTCAATGTATTGCACGGTAGAAACCAGCTCCTGTTCCCGCTCGGGGACAACGGTCAGGATTTGGCTCCAGTGACGTTCGGATGATAGCAGCGAATCGTCGGTAGGCTGGCTGGCGTGGGCCAGCATGTGGTCTCGCAATCCATGCCCGGCCGTGTGCGTGATCAAGGCTGCGTGGTCGCCCTGAAATAGTCGACCGCGCGAAATCGTGTCGATCGTTCGTTCCAGTTCCAGCAAGTAGCCTTCATTGTCACGTTGTCCCGCCGAGTCTGCGGTCAAGTTCATCCGCTGCAATAACTCGATGTGCACTTCCCCGACTAGCTTGGACATTGCTTCGTCGAGTTGCTGGCGTTCGGTCTCCTGGTCCAATTCAACCGCGTATGGCAGGTCCAGCGTCAGGGTAAACGGAAACAGGCTGATCGAGAGGTTGGAACGGATCTCACAACGATCCCCGTTGTACAGCTGTCGGTCTCCCAATTTGATCCCGTTGATTCCCAGCGCGACCAGTTCCCAGACACCGTTGCGCTTATGCAAGACGGCGGCTTCTCCTGCCACAAATGGACTGTCCAGCACGACGTCGTTGTCTGGGCTGCGGCCGATGCGAACGCGATTGCCGGTGACTTCGGCAACGTTGCGTTCGGTGTCGATCACATTGTTGAACCAGATTTTCATGGGTCTATTTCTTCATTTGTCTTGCGAAGCTGCGAGCTCTGATTCTTCAGACGCTATTCGGTACAACGTCAATAGGTGGAACGTGCCGGGATTACAAATCGGATCATGTCACCTTCCAGCAGCACGCGGGGAACATTGGCGATTCCGTCCAGCGAAACGGTTTGGTAAACCACGTTGTCGCGTTGAGTGGTCGGATCCGTGGCGGTGCGTGCGGTCGCTGGTAGCACCTGGACCGCCACGATGGCCGGCGACGCCAGCTCGGTATTGCGATCGGTTCGGATCACCTCCAACAGCTTGCGAGTTCGTTCATCAAAATTTGCATCAACAGCGATCGTCAAGTTGTTGCCATCCGTTCGTGCGGTATCAAATTCATCGCCATTGCGTTGCTTGAATCGTTCACCAACGCTGATCAGTTGAAACGGACCGATAACGTCCCAGCGAGATGCGTCGGCAGGAGGTTGGATGTCCCGATATAAAACGATATCACCTTCAAGGTAGTCCCGGTGCGCCGGCGCCCCGAATAGTACAGCGCGATTCACCCAGGGAATAAACGCCTGGCGAAGCGTTTCCGAGTTGCCCGGGACCGGCACGGCCAACAGGTCGTCTTCACCAATCACGTCTCCCGCAGAGATGTCTGTTGCGACCGCCACGAATTCGTCCGGCGTGGCTAACCCGGAGATCCAGAACCAGTTCAATCCAGCTGCGATCAATCCCAGCAAGGCGGCCAATCCGAGTCCCATCAACTGTTTCATTGTTCTTCCTAGTGCAGCGTCTAACTTAAAAATTGGGGTTGGCACTGAACGCAAACCTCTGAGAACAGGTATGATGTGATCATCGCCAACGCAGATCTCAAGGTGTGATAAAGCCCTTGTTCAAGGTTTGGGTCGAGGACAACATCAACGTGCGCGATCCGGTGTCATGTTGTGACCACGCGTAAACCAGCTTCTCGCCTCGAGTACACCAGTAACTGAATCCGTCATTGCGGTTCCAGGGCGTCGGAGTGACCTGCCAGCCCTGGGATCGCCACCGCTGAATCAGCGACGATTTCGATTCGGCGACCGTGAATATTTCCAACTGTTTGTTTCCCGTTAAACCTGTACGGGCACATTCAATGCGGGCGTCGGCTGGCATCGGCAGCAGGTGGTCGGTTTGCCGAGGCGCGGGCTGAACCACGGCCAATTCCCATTGGTTGCCATGGCAGACGGCGAATCCGCCAGCAATCAGTTTCGGCGAGTCTTCCCTGGTAGCGACCAGGCAGAATTGAACCTGTTCGTTGTCCAAAACCCATACTTGTCGGTCCGCCCGTTCGACTCGATTGGCACCACTGGATTGAAGCAGTTCGATCAGCCGATCAATTTCCGGCGCAGCGATGGCATTCTGCAAGCGAACGTCGGAAAGCGATTCCAGTTGCTCTCGAACTTGCTCGGTCGTGACCATCGACTTCCGAATGGAAACGGGAGAGTCCGTGAACGTCCAGCAACCGGGCTCGAAGCCAAGCAGGTTAGGCAAGTCGACTGGTTGCTCAAGCGTTGCGGACGTTGGCTGCGCAGGTTCACGGGGCAACAACCAGGCCAGGTTGGTGGCAACGATCAGTCCCAGCCAGATCAGGGCAAACAGGCTTACCAGTCGCGCGACGATATCGGAAACTCGGCCAGCAAGCGATGGTTGGTTGTTCACATTCATTCGTCGATCGCCTTCAAGTCTGCTTCGAGGTCATCGATTTCGGCTTGCAGTCGATCAACGCGATTTTTCAGTACATCACGAAGTCCATCCGAAGCGTCCTGATCCAGTTCGCGCAATTCTTGTTTGGCAGATTTCAACTGTTCCCGTTTGGCATCCAAGGATTTCTTTATCCGATTTCGGGCTTGTTGCTGCTGCCTGGATTCAGTTGATTCCGCATCGGATAGCAGGGTTTTCGCTGAATCGCCCAACCGGGTCAGGTCTCGAATCATGTCGGCCGCCATCGATTTCCAGACGTTGCCAGCGGCGTTTTGGAACTGACTCAACTGATTTCGAGCATCGACGTAGCCGTTTTGCAGGCCCGCTGTTTTGGCGTTGGCAGCAGCCAACAGGTACTGTTTCCAGTTGGGAGCCTGATCGAGTGGAAGCAGTTCAAAGTCCCAGGCGTCGGCCATCACGTCATGCGAGGATTCGGGTGAGGCCATGTCATCGAACAAGGGACTGACGGTGACTTTTTCGGTCGAGTTTTCGGAGACAATGTCGTCGGTCAGGAACAGCAAAGCGGTGCCCTGGTTCGAGCTGCGCTGTTGCCAGGTTTGATATCGCGCATCGATCACGACTTCCGTTTGTGTGATGACTGAGTTGCCCAGCCAGACGATTCCCACGATCAACACCAGTAGAATGGGCAGGCAAAGCACCAATTCCAATGTCGCCACCCCACGCGATGCGTTCAGCGGAAATACGGTATGGCGATCGGTTAGGCTCATCAATGGTTGCCCAGTTTTTCCAGATACTTTTCTGCGTGTTCCAGGTTCTTACGCGCGTCGCCGTCGAGTGTTACAGCGGTTTCCTGAATTCTGGTTTTTCGGACTGGCATCAGTTTCGCTTGCCAGTTGAGTTTGACCCGCGCGACCGGTTGGGAGCTGCGCCCATCGAAGGCTTCCCAGGGCCAACGAGGTGCCGCTTGAGTGGCCGGCGCGGCCCATTCAGGAGGCCGGGCGGATGGATCCCAGTTGAGCGTGTCCCAGCCAATCGAATCTTGAACCCGTCCCCGGCCAGATCCAGGCTGCTGTGGATTGGCGTTGTAAAAAATCGCTTGCGCGTAGCTGGTCATGCCAGTTTTCGTGGCCGACGGATACAGCACTTCGGAGAAAAGTGGTTGATAATCGCGATGTGCGACTCCCACCAGCGTGAATCGTTGTTCCGCCTCCCGTTTGGCAACTGGACTATCGCCTGTCCAGTTCTCATGTCCCTTGCGATCGCGAGAACCGCGGTAGGCATCTTCCATGACCAGCATGTGTAGCAATGGATTGCGTTTGTCCCAACGGATTCGCGTGCCTGATTTGCTGGTTGAGTATCCGCTGCGAAATTGCCAGGCTTTGATCAGCATATAGCGGTTGGTCCATTTTTCGAAATGGTCGGCCGCTTTGGATTTGGGAGCCCATTGATTTAGCCAGGCGGCGATTGGAGCGCGAAAGCCGTCGACATGAGGATAGCTTGCGCGAACCCATTGCGTGTAGCGTTCCTGGTCCTGGTTTAACTGTCGTGGAACACTTTCAATACTGGGATTATCAGAACGATTCGGGATGGGCTGGTTGAGTGCTTGCTCCAGTTGTTGCCGCTGAGACTGAATTTCAGCAAGCTTCTGTTCCAGTTCCTCGATCCGTCGCTGTTTATTTTGACGGGAGGTTGCGATTTCCTGTTTTTCATTCTCCAGCTCAGCTTTTTCACTCGCGTCGACGTCGTCTTCGTCCAGTCGATCGTCGATGTCTGATTCGAATTGATCGAGGTCTTGCAAGTCTTGACGCAGCTTGTCCAAGCGGTCTTGCATCTTGTCGATTGCTGTTTGAAGTTTTCGTCGCATTCGGTCGCTGCCCAGTTCCGGCATCGGAAAACTGGCCGGTTGGTCGCTGCCCCAACCGGCCGTCGGTTGGCTGGTGCCACGCAGATCCGGTTCAGGTTCGGGTTCCACTGGCAATCGCAGATTTTCGAATTCGGGAAACAGCGATGCTTCGACGTCCAAGCGTTGTTCCAAGTCCAGGACCACACGTTCGACAGCGCCATTGATGATTCCCGGCTTCGATTTTCCGGATGCCGGATCGAAGCTGGCGACAAAATCAGCGTGGGCTGACAGTGTTGGAATCAATTGTCGCTCGATAGTTTTCTTGACCGGTTTGAACAATCCGGCAATCGCTTCCAATGCTTCGAGCACAAACCATTCTTTGCCGATCAAGACCAGGTTGGCGGTTGCCGTAATGTGAACGGCATAGGCTGCCGCGGCAGTGGCGTATCCCCAAGGAGGAGGTACCAGGAAACCCAGGTTGGCAAACGCCTTGGCGGGCAGGATGATGACCAGTTGCCGTTTCAGCGACATCCGGGCATCGTAGATGGTGGCAAACGCTTTCATCGATCCGTCGGCTGGTGAAGTGCGATCGGTGACAAATTTGACGATTCGGCGATCAGTGTTGGGGATCGGGGGTGGTGAGTAAATGGAGGGGGCTACCGGGGCAAGCGGTGCTAACGAGCGAATGATTCCATCGAGCGCTGAATTTTCAGACGTGTTTCGCTCGACTTCGAGGTCCAGTTCAGGGCCCCCGAGCGCTTCATGGACCGCCGCCATGGCGGTTGCTTCGCCCAGCAGATGATTGGTGGCGGTGACCGCGTTCATTCCCCGCGCCATCCACAGGCTGGACGAGTAAGCCACCGAATCGGCTGCATTTTGCAGCTCCAGTTTCTCGGTAGTGATGTGGCCCGTATTGCCGATCAAGCCGGCCAACGCGACCAGCGCCAACATCAACATTGAAGCCAACAGACTGATCTTTCCCGTCTCGTCGTCGTGAAACGCGCCCACACGGTCTCGCGCCGAAGCCCGTTTATTCGAGTTTGCCATAGCCGATTCCCAGGTCTTGCTGCGGATTTTTAGGTCCCTCGTTTTGAAGTGTGACTTCGCTGCGAAGAGGAAACGAATACCCGTCGCCGTCGGGTTCTCCGATCAACCTGCCGATGCCGGGGATGTTGAATCGAAAACGGTATTCAACCTTGACCGTAATTTCCGCATCGTGCGCTCCCGGGGGGCCGTCGACGACAACGGTCAGGCGTTGGCTGGCGTTGGCGTACTTGGCCGAAAGATAGGATTCCGCTGCCGGATCGTCGACGAACTGAGTGTATGAGTCAACGTAGTCCGAGGCTGGCGAAGGTGGGCTGCCTTGCGAACCCATTCCACTGGCAAACGGAACAAAGGACTGGACGGCGGCGGTTTTGATTCGCTCTTCGGCCGTCGACCAGTCTTCACTGGCCGATGACCAGACAATCCCCGTACGTGCCCCGGAAAACGCGGCGTAGGACGTGCCTGCTTTGGCCATCATCATCAACGTCGTTTCGATAACCACACAGATCAGCAACATCAGAATCGGAATCACCATCACGTAAGACAACGTGTACGCACTTCCGTCTTCTCCCTGGTGGAGGGAGCTCCAGAATCCTGATCGGTCGGTGAAGGTAGGTTGGTCGTGCATGGTATTCAGACGAAAGGCATCGACAGCGATCCGCTGAGTGCCGAAAATACGTACCGGCAGATCTGAAAACCCAAAAACAGCAGTCCGCCTGCAATGGGAATGGCAATGGCCGTGGCCAGCACCAGTTCCAGATTGGCAGCGCCGGCTCTCGGGCGATGGTGGTACATCAGAAGCTCCTCAACCAGCCCGGCAAATCCAATTCGACCGCCAGGGTCGCCAGCAAGAAGAATCCGGCCAGCGGAATGGGGTGCTGTAACAGGCTCCTTTGCTGTTGGTTGGGGGCGTCAACCGAAGGCAACCAACCGGCGGTCAAACGCCGCGCCATGGCACCGAGCAAATTCCAGGGGCCATGTACCCAGCATGTCCAGCCCACGATCGTGACGGCGGCGATGATGTATGCGAACGCGATCACCAGCAAGCCAGCGTCCAGCCCTACCAGGGCACCGATCGCCGTTGCCAGTTTGACATCACCTGCTCCACCTCTCGCCAACGAGTAGGGAATCAACATGATCAGGAAGCAAACGAAGGCCCCGATGAAACAGCTGGAAAGTCCGATGGTCGCCAACGGTAACCCTATCCAGGCGCCCACGTTAAGCAGAATCGCCCAGGCAAACATGGTGTAGGTCGTCCAGTTGAAGATCTTTCGCCAGCTCAGATCGGTTACCGTTGCCGTTACCAACAGTATCGTCAGCAACAATCCTGTCAGTGTCGGGGCTGATTCAGGGGTCGCCGTTGGGAGCAGCATCCACAGTGGAGCCAGGATTGCTGGAGTCACAGCGGCGACCAACCACAGCTGTGATCGGCTGAGTCCTGGGTTGTTAATCTGGGGTGCTGGCTGGAGTTGGCTGATGGAGGACATGTGAGTCAGTTCGTTTTGAGATTGGTTGATCGATTTCCCTCGCTGGCCTCTGCGCGTCTGCGGTTTAAATCTCACCCATTACCGCTGCCGGATTCTTGGCCAAAAAATCTAGGAAATGTTCTTGCCTTTAAGTTCGTTCCACTTTTCTTTTAGCCAGTCCAATACTTCTTGTCCGACCGTCATCACGGCGATCAGTACGATGGCGGCGATGGCGACGATCATGATCACTTGAACGGCTTCGATGCCATCTTCATCGTTGTGAAACAGGTCAACTGGGTTGCGTGTCTTGGCCACGGCTAGGGCTCCTGAAGTTGGTGTTGGTTACGCCGCTCTTATGCGCCTGAATACGGGGTGTTACAAAAAAAAGGACTTTTCTTGCGACTGTGTGGCCCGTGCCCAGCGGTTTTGGCGCTAGCCACCGACTTTCAAAATTCCTGACTCTACCGGAATGTATGTATTTCGAAATCAGAGGTGAGGTTGCATTGGATTAACGCAAAGTCGCCGAGACGCAAAGTCGCAAAGTGTGATTCGATTCCTTCACTGATTCCTCACTAAGTCCTGTAGTTCGCTACGCTTCGTATTTCACAGCCGCTTGTCGCTTGGCACTTTTGGAAAATCTCTGCGTCTATGCGACTTCGTGTCTTTGCGTTTCCTTGTAGTCCACAGATCAGGCTAGTTCGCCGACCATTAACTGCGAACAAACCGCTGCTTATTGAGGGAATCTCTACATGCAAAGCGGTAGAAACAGCAAAATTTTGGCGTCAACCAGTCTCGTCCGGGGCTGGTGCCCAATCGGCTGGACAAAAAATGGAACGCGATGCTACGACTAATCGCGGAACATATCTGCCGTCAGCTTGATTTGGTCGCCCAGTCCCAGCCTATGTGGCAGTTGCCAGAAGGAGGGGCGATTCCCGCAGGGCTCCAGCTGAATGATTTGGTTACCATTGCCGTCCCCGCCACCGGCGGCCAGCTGAAACAATTCCCGGAACTGATACTGCCCGGAATTGTCCAGCCCCAGACATTCGGTGATCGATTCGATTCGGCGAGATCCATCGGTTTGCCGGTTGATGCAGATCACCAGCTGGAGCGCTGACGCGACTTGCAGCCGAGCCACATGGGCCGGCAACACAACCTCACTCATCATGCTCAACGTTTCCAATCGAATCGCGGCGTCCTGGGGTGTCGATGCGTGAACGGTGGTCAAGGCCCCCGAGTGTCCCGAGATCATCGACTGAATCAAATCCAGGGCCTCACCACGGCGAACTTCTCCAACCACAATCCTGTCTGGCCGCATTCGCAAGGAATCGACAAACAGGTCTCGGATCGTGACTCGGCCGCCCCCATCAGGGCGTTGCGGTTGGGCTTCCAGGTAAACGGTGTGTGGCTGTTGCAGTTGCAACTCCGAACTGTCCTCGATCACCACGATTCTCTCCTGCGGCGGAATCTCTCCGGATAGAGCGTTTAATAATGAGGTTTTCCCGGAACCGGTTCCCCCGGCAATCACGATGTTGCGATGGGCCTGAACGCATAAAGACAGGAATTCGGCAGCCGGGGCGGTCAGGCTGTTCCAGGCGACCAGTTGCGCCATGTCAAAGCTGGCCTGGCGAAATTTTCGGATTGAAATGCAAACCCCATTGCGAGAGCTGGGGGGCACAATCACGTGAACCCGGGATCCGTCCGGCAAACGCGCGTCCATGCTGTGCCGATCATCGTCCAGCGATCGGCCGGCGAATTCAGCGATGTTCCGAGCTGCCGCCAGCAGGGTGGCCGCCGATGGAAATGCAGCGTCGAACTTGGCCAGCCGCCCTGATTTCTCAAAAAAGATCGTCTCTGGACCATTGATCAAGATCTCGGAAACTTCCGGATCATTCAGCAACGGCAGGACCGGTTGCAGGAAATGACGAGTCGATTCGCGGTAGATGTCTCGATGATTCACAGTTCGCGTGATCCTTGGGTCAACTGATTTGGCCAGGTTAGGTAAGGCAGATCTCGTTCCACCGATGCTCTTACGCAGCCGCCAGAGAGTATTTCAGGTGCCGGCCAGATTTTTCTGTAACAGGTGGATGTGGGCCCCGTAAGAGCAGCGAAACGGACCTTACCGGGACAGGAAAATCATGGCGAAACATCCAAATTACGAGCTGTTTGAAGAGATCGGACGGGGGGAAAACTCTGTCGTACACCGCGCCTGGGATCTGCTGTTGAACCGCGAAGTGGCGATCAAAGAGCTGACCGTTGAACCAGGTTCCGATGGGGGCCGAGCCGACCAGTTGCGAATTGCTGAATTTCTGAAAGAAGCCAGTTTCCTGGCGCAATTCGAACACCAGAATGTGCTCCGCATCCATACCGTTGATCGGGATCGTGCCTGGATCGTGATGGAATTGATGAAGGGGTCCTTGGCTCGCCAGATTGAGACGAAACCGCTGGATCCTGACATGGTTCGCAGTGTCGTGCGACAGATTTTGTCGGCGCTGGAATTCCTGCACGCCAAGGACAAAGTTCACGGATCAGTCCGACCCTCCAATGTGCTGATTAATGACCAGGGGCAAGTCAAGCTTTCCGACTTCGAAGCCTCCAGCGTGGACGGTGAATTGCGGGCACCGGAGGGTAGCAAAAAGTATCTGGCCCCAGAATTGATACTGCCGGAGTTCGGTGCGTTTGGTCCCGGGGTTGATTTGTACTGTCTCGGATTCACGGCGCTGGAACTGTTGACCGGCCCGAAATTCAATGGACTGTTTCCGGGTACTGATGCCGGTGCCATCGATCCTGATGTCGCCTGGTTAAGGTGGCACAGCTCGGCCGAGCCAATGAAGCCCGTGCAGAAATTAGCGGCCAATGTCCCCGACGATCTGGCGGCGGTCATCGACCAGCTGTTGCAGAAGCGGGTTGACGATCGACCAGCGACCGCTGCCGAGGCGTTGCAAATGCTCGATGTCGGGCCATTGGTTCCCGTTCCCGTGATTGCTACCAAGCCCAGCGTCAAACACGAGAATCCGGCTGCGATTCTGCCCAGCAAGGCCGTCAAGTTACGTGAAAAACCAGCGCGGACAACTCGCCAGCCAACCACCGCCGCACCCGCCAGCGGCAAGGATCGATTGAACGAAGTTCTCGGCAAGCCCTGGGTGTTGTGGCCAGTTTGCATCGCGATGCTGGCTGCTGCTGTCGTGATCGGTTTGAAGTTGCGGGGTGCGCCCAATCCGATCGCCGATCGCCAACCCGATCCGGCGCCGATCGTTGCACCGGAAGAATCACTGGCGATTACCATCAACGTTTTCCCCGACCAAGCCGGGGTGTTGCTCACAGTCGATGGTCAGTCAGCCGCGCTGGACGACTTGGCACTCAAGCCGGGTGAATACGACATTGCGCTGACCAGGGATGGTTATCAGACCCACCGCTCAACGATTGACGTCACGGCGGAGCAAACTGTTTTTGACATTGAACTCAATGCCCAGCCCCAAGCGATTGCCGAAGGAGGCGGAGAATCTGGCAAGCCGGATGAAGTGGCCAAACCGGTTACCGAACCGACTACGGAGCCGGAGCCTCAGTTCGTCAACGTTCGCTTGAAACTGCAACCGGTAGATGCTCGAGTCACGATTGATGGCCAGGAAATCGAGCTGACCGACGGCCAGCTACAGCTGTTGTCCGAGCAGGAAAAACTGAAGCTGTTCGCCTCCGCTGACGGATATCAATCGAAAGTCGCGACCTGGTCGATGGAAGAGATTGAGCAGTCCGGCTTCGAACTGGTATTGACGCTCGACAAAACCCAACCGCCCCGACCCGAACCGCCAGCGATCGCGTTGCCGTCGTCATTGATCCCCAAGCCAGGTACTGAAACCGACGCGGCCACCGGATTGCCCCGTCGAGCCCTGGTGCAAAAACTGGCCGACGCGCCATTGGAAATGGCACTGGTGTCTGCGGGCCAATATCAGTTTGGCGTAACCGACGGAAAACCGCGAACCTGGGAGTTGCCCGGCCAGACAGTCGCGATCGAAGATCCGTTTTACATTGGCATCCAGGAGGTCACCCGGTCTCAGTATCAAATCTTCCGTTCGTCAATTTCGAATTCGATATTGGATCAGGAGGAAGCTGATGAGCTTCCGATGACTGGAGTCACCATTCGCGAGGCGGCTGAGTTTTGCCAATGGGCGGGCGGGCGGCTGCCAACCGAATTCGAATGGGAAGCCGCAGTGCGCGGGCCTGACGATAGCGGGTACCCCTTGCCTTGGGCCAATGGGGAACTGGAACCGGAACTGGCCGCCAATCAATGTCGTTTGTTTCGGGGTGAATCGGATCAGGAAACGGGATTAGCCAATGTCGGTCAAGCGGCAGCCGGTGCCAGTCTGTTGGGATTGGTCGACGCGATTGGCAATGCCGCCGAATGGTGTGATCGCCAATTGAATGCCAGCCAGTTTGTGATCAAAGGCTGTAGCTTTCAGATTCCACCTGGCGATCACGTCCGCGTGACCTGGCGGCACAGTGCGAACTGGGAAGGTGGTCCAGATATCGGTTTGCGATTGGTGGTTCCCGTTACTCCATCACACACACCCAGTGCGGCGCTGAAATTCACGCCTCCAACCAATTTGAATACAGTGCTGACCAGTACTGGCCAAGGCCAGGATCAGGATCCAATCCGACCGGAAACCCAAACCGTCAAACAGATTGCTGAACAATTCACTGGGCCTGCCGAACTGGTCATTGACAGCGGTGGGTTCATGGACGAAATCACGGACTTGGAATTCAGCCCCGATGGTACAACAATCGCCGTCAGCGGAGGCAAGGTGGTTCGCATCTGGGACGCCGTCACGGGTGACTTGCTCAACACCTTACGTGGCGACATGTCTCGCACGTCGTACGGCAATGTCAATGCCGTATGCTGGTCGCCCGATGGTAAGTTTTTGCTGGTGGGAGTCAGTGACTACCGCCAACATGGCAACATCCGCGTCTACGCCACGGATGCCCTGGAGGAGATCGACGAGGTACTGACCGGGCACACCGCACCGTGTCGTAAACTTGCATTCTCCCGTGATGGCCAGCAGCTGGTTTCCGTTGACGCCGATGGATTGATGCTGGTCCGGGATTGGTCAACGCGAGAAGTATTGCAGCGAATTCCCGCACGAGATCGCGACCAGCCGATTTTTGATGCGGTCAGTTTTCCGGGACCAGGGCATTTTCTCATCGGTATCGACTTCGAAGGCCCCCAGGTCTATGCCACGGATTCAGGGCAGCGATTGGGTGCCGGTGACAATATGCCACCCCGCGTACGAAGTTGGTTGGTCGATATTTTCAACAAACTGGTCAAGCTGCCGTACGATGCTACTGTCGAACCACGGGTGCTGGACTTTCGCATGGAAGAAGGACGGTGGGCGGGAGCCGGAAACGCTGTTCAAGATGGTCGCAGCCGATTTTGGGTTCGCGTCTGGGAGTCACGAGATCCGGTCGCCAGTGCCATCCCGGTTGAGGAACTTGCCAGCTACGACAAGCACCGTTGGGCCGTCACGGCGTTGTCCCTGCAACCGCGAGGAACACTGGTCGCCAGCGGTGACAAATTTGGTGAGGTTCACGTTTGGGATGCGGCTACGGGTGAACGCAAGTTCAAGTTTGCGGGGCAAGGTAAACCGATCTACGAAGTCGGATTTGACAAGCAAACGACCCGACTTGCCTTTGGAACGACTCCCCACAAACCAGATCAATGGGATCGCAATCAGCATGGTGAAGCGACTCGCGTTCTCGATCTGAAACAGCGAGCGATCACCGATCTGGCGGTCGCCGAAGACTTCCAGCTGATCGATGAAACACCCCACCGCGGTGATACGCAGATCAAAGTCCGCCGCCAGGATGCTCACTATCTGGTCGAACGATTACTCAATGCCCAGGTGCAGTCCGAATACCGGATCAGTTCCGGTCGCAACCCAACGGTCTACACCTTGCTGGACTCACCGGTCCTGGACGTCCAGCAACCGGTTGTCTTTGGTGACAATGAAGGGCTGTTGGCGTTGTGGGATTCGGAATCCGACGAACTAAAACGGGCTTTCATCGGGCATGGCGGGTTGGTGTCAGCGATCAGCGCATCGACCAATGGAAAATTGATCGCCACCTCTTCGACCGATCGTACGATTCGCTTGTGGTCGCTGGAGAATCCGGTGCCCACCGGGATCTTTGACTTTAAATTTGAAAACAGCGCAGTACGCGAAGTCGTCCCTGGATCTTCTTCGGCCAAAGCGGGTGTCGAAGTTGGAGATCGCATCGTTTCGATCGATGGTAAGTCGCTGACGGAAATGTTTGAACTGATGCTGGTCGGCGAGTTTGACTATCGTCCCGGCCAACAGGTTCCCGTCAAGATGAAACGTGGCGACCAGGAGTTTGAATACACGATGATCATGGCACCGGGATACGATTTCGTCGAACCAGTGCTCAATTTTTACATGGGAGACGATGGACAGTGGATCGTCTGGCATCCGCAGGGCTATTACGACGCATCGCCGGGAGCCGACCAATTGATTGGTTGGCATTTAAATCGCGGCTATGACCAGGCATCAACCTTTTTCGAAGTCCAACAGTTTCGCGACAAACTGTATCGACCGGATGTCATCGATGCGATTATCGAAACCGGTTCGTTGCAGGCGGCATTGTCCATGCTGAACAAGGATGATCCTGATCGGGAAGAAGTGGATTTTCGCCAGCCGGAAGTGATCGCCGAACATCATCCGCCCAGCGTGCGGATTATCTCGCCGACCGATCGATGGCAAACCGAAGCCCGACAAGTGACGGTGCGAGGTGTTGCCAATAGTGTCAATGGACTACCGCTGACCGCATTGACCTTGTTGCACAATGGATCGGTGGCGAAAGTCTTCCGCCCCACTCAGTTGAATCAGTTGACGATGGAAATTGAGTACCCCATGGAACTCCAGGCCGGACCGAACGATCTGGTACTGATTGCGGCCAACGCCAAATCCAGTTCCCAGGGGAAACACATCGTCGTTAATTTCAAGCGGCCGGCCAGTATTGAAAGGCCCAACGCCGTCGTTTTAGCAATCGGTGTTTCCCAGTTCGATGAATTGTCATCGGGACTACCACACGCCAGCGGCGATGCGGGGGCGTTTGCCAAAGCCATGCAGGCTCATCAAAACGGAAAGCTGTACGGAGAGATCAAAACCAAGCTGCTGGTTGATTCGGTCAGCGACGATCAAATCGTCGACGGGTTTCAATGGTTGGCTGACAATGTCAAATCCAATGATGTGGCGATGGTCTATATCGCTTCGCAAGCCATCGTGGATCGACGGGACAACTTTTACATCGCCGCTTCCAATTCAGAGGAAGCCCGGGCGCGTTCTTCCGCTGTCTCCTGGCGAGACTTGATGGATACGTTGCAGTTGGATTTGCCGGACTGCAAGCGAATGGTGTTCCTGGATTTAAAGCCAACCGAGACATCGATTCGTCCGGGGTTGCGAAATCCATTGTTAGATCTGGCGGCTCCGGAGATGGGCACCATCTTTCTGTCGTCGACGTCGCTACAGCAGACTCCGGTGGCGTTGACGACGTCCAATACCAGTGCCTTTTTGAAGGCGGTCCTGGAGACCGTTGGCGATCAAACGTTTGATACCAATCCGTCGCCCGGCGATGCACTATTCAATCCAGTCGAATTGGCGGCGGGAGTGGAAATCCGAGTCAAAGACCTAACCGGTGGCAAACAGCAACCGGTCTTTTACACGCCCGAGTACGCACGCCTGGGCAACGTGCTGGAACTTCAGAATCAATAGCCATGGTGAGGCTGTCCCTTGCCGCTTCGCAGCTGGTTTCACCCTCAAACAAAATTCAAAACAGGATATTACGATGAAACGTTTTTTTGTAATCGCGCTCATGATCGGGCTGATTGGCCCTTCGGTTACCTGGGCACAAGGCGGATTGTTCCGCGAGTTCGGCGAAGAGCTTCGAACACGAGGCCGCGAAATCATCCAGCAGGAACTGGGTTCGCAGCCGGGCGGCCAACAGGGTGGCCAACAGGGCGATCGGCCTCGCGCCTTGGGCGCGGTGCCCAGCGAAGGTGGTCAAAACTCCGGCGGCGGTTCGCAACGATTCCGCCCAGGCGACGGGGGATTCATGTTGCCTGGCGGTGGCGGTCAGATTCAGCCCGATCCAGGGATGCTGCCTGGTTCCGGTACCCTGCCCTATTTTCCCAACCGTTCTGAGGGTGGCCAAATATATCCCGGGCAAAACCAGCCTCTTTACCAGCAGCCATACCCTCAATATCAACAACCCAGAATGCAAACCTACCCTGGCAACGGCAATTTGGCGGCCGGGCAAGCGACCAGGCCAGCTCAACCCATCAACACCAAACAAGCAATCATGATGCGGTGTGTCACAGGAACCCAGGGCAGCCTCAGCTATACCCTGTCGTCCGGCGGAAACAGTTTTCTGTATTCGATGACTGCAGGACAGGAGCAGCACTTCGCGGGAGACGCAAATTGGATCATCAGTTTTTTCGACGGTGTTCAGCAACGTCGATACCGATTGCTGGCAGGACGAACTTATCGCATCAAACGCAACGCCGAACAGGTTTGGCAGCTGTTTGCCGATAAGTAGTCGAGCATTGCATCCACCGCGAAGACCTAACCGCAGAGACGCAGAGTTCGCTGAGAACGCACAAAGTTCCCTTCAAAAAGGCAAGCTCCCTGTTCTCTGCGCCTCTGCGGTTTTTTAATGAATCTGCAAAGAGTGGCAGCAGTGAGAGAGTGCAACTTTTGGACGACCCTATCGCTGATATTGTTCACGATACTGAGCCAATGCTGCCTGGCAGTATTCCAGCAACTTCAGATCAGCCAATTCCGCTTCGATTGAATCCGGAGAATTATTTTCCAATGAACTTGAGATGGCCTCAATCAATAGCACGGAAAACTTTTCCCGGGCGCGGTGCAGCATCACCCGGACGTTGGCCGATGAAATCGGCTTGCCCAATTGCTCGCTCATTTCACTGGCCAGGTCAAGCGATCTTAATTTGGGGTTCTCGACTCGCAGTTGCAACACGGAATACCAGGGCTTGTCATGTTCAGTTTCCAACTCGTACAACGCGTCCCAGGCTTTCTTCAGCATCTCGTCGCGCCAAACTTGTGCAAATTCCTCATCGCGTTGGGCTGAATTCGAATCTGCCGCGGAGGGTTCGAATTGTTCGACGTCCAGTTGGACATCCCCCCGCCGCTTTCGCCGGCGAAAATAGTCCGCGATTTGACGGTAGAGAATGGTACGAATAAACGTACGAAAACGTCCGATTTCAGGAGATGCTTTATGAAAATCACCGCGGACAAACTTGACGGCGAAATCCTGGTAGATGTCGTCAGCCACTGCCGAATCGCGGAGACGGGTGTTGAGATACCGTTTGATCGCATCGCCGTATTTTTCCAGCAGTTGACGTTGGGCTTCACGAGCCGCCTGTTCGTCGGATTGATGGGCCTGGTGCACCATCGACCACAGCGTTTCGATCTGGCTAAGTCGGTCCAGTTCACCCATGAATCGGTGGTCACTTGAAAATGTTGGGACGATTTGCAAACTCGCGGGACAGCAAACGAGTGATTTTATGAACCACAGCACCGACTTGTACATCATCAGCGAACATTTTTCGGTTCGTAGCCCCCGCCAGCCACAAAAACGTTCAGACAAGCGTCATGTCTGGCGTTTAAAATGCAGCGTGGTTCAAATTCGAATCGAGTCGAATGACTCCCTGGCCCAAGCGACGACCGACTGTGACTGATTCCAACCAACAAGACGCGGCCCTGCATGCGCTCGAAAGTCATTGGGGATCAGGAAGTGCTCCGGATTTGGCCACCGCCATCCCGGATTCGGTTCGTTCTGATTCCGATTTACTGACCGACCTGGTCTGCATTGATTTGCAGAATCGCATCCAGCACGACGCCGAAACACGGGTCGAGGCTTACACGACAGCGTTCCCCGAATTGGCTGCTGACGAATTGGCGGTACTGGAGTTGATTCGCACAGAATACTCATTTCATCCACAATCCGAATCGTTGAACGCCGAGGCCTACTGTCGGCGATTTCCCGCACTGGCTCATCAAATCGAAATGATGTTTCAGTTGGAGTTTAGCGGATCGCAGGTTTCGTCGCCAAGTCAACCTTCGACCGATTGGGTCTGTGCTCACTGCGGGAAGTCCCTGGACGGGTATCAGCGAGGAGTCACCGATTGCACCTATTGTGGCCAGTCCGTGTCAATCGGTCGTCACGTGTTGCAGGAACGGATTGGCCAAGGGGCGTTTGGTTTCGTTTATCGCGCCTGGGACCCGAAACTGGATCGGACTGTGGCGGTCAAGATTCCACGTGCCAGCCGGTTCCTGACTCCTGAAGATGGCGAACGCTTTCTCCGCGAGTCCCGACATGCAGCGCAACTGGATCATCCGGGGATCGTCAGAATTTTCGATACTGGCCGCCATCAGGGTATTCCCTACATCGTCAGCGAATTGATCGAAGGACGTCCGTTATCGATGGTGATGGACGAGCGAACGTTCGAATTTCGTGAAGCGGCTGAGTTGATGATCAATATCGCTCAGGCCGTGCAACATGCTCATCAACGTGGAGTGATCCACCGGGACCTCAAGCCGTCCAACATCATGGTTAATGATGATTCGGTACCGCTGCAGCCGCGCGTGATGGATTTCGGTCTGGCTCGCCGCAGTCAGTCGGATGTGAACGTCACGATCGAAGGACAAACGGTCGGCACCCCGGCTTACATGAGTCCCGAACAAGCGCGGGGAGATCTGAGCAACGTTGGTCCCCGATCGGATATTTACAGCCTGGGTGTGATTCTCTATCAGCTGTTGTGCGGCGAAGTTCCGTTCCGGGGAAACGTGCAGAAATTGATTCAGCAGGTGATCGAAGACGATCCTCCACCTCCGTCTCGGTTTCAGAGTCGAATCCCGAAAGACCTGGAAACCATTTCATTGAAAGCCATCAGCCGAGAGCCTGTGGGACGATACCCCACGGTGACGGCGTTGATTGATGAACTGCAACGCTGGTTGGATGGTAAACCGATTCAAGCTCGTCCGTTGGGAGTCGTTGGAAAAACCTGGCGGTGGTGTCGACGGCGGCCAGCGATTGCCAGTTTGATGGCGATTCTGACCGTCTCGATTCTGGCCGGAACCATCGGTGTGACCTGGCAATGGCGAGAAGCCGAAGCCGCCAGGATGGCGTCGGAAGCCGATTTGAGCGACGCGCTCGAATCGGTCGACCGCGTGTTGGGGCATCTAGGGTCAGATACGCTGGCCGATATTCCCCAAGCCAAACAACTCCGCGCCGAAGTGTTGAACGACGCGTTGGTGTTTTTCAAACGATTCGCCAGTCGCAACCCGGATGACCCCCGGGTTGCGATGCAGGTTGCTGATGCCCAACGACAGATCGCCAGGATTCAATCAGCATTGGGAAATAGCGAGGAAGCAGATGCAGCCTACAAGGCGGCAATTGCTGGTTACGAGAAGATTCGCAACCGCGCTCCGGACCGAGAACAATGGCAACGTAGCATTGCCTCCGCTTACTCGGGATACGCGTCGTTTCTGAATCGGCGTTCAAAAAACGATCAGGCCCGGCAGCAGCAACGGAAATGTCTGGCGTTGAGTAAACAGCTACATCTCGAGAATCCTGACGACGGACAGTTGGCTGCCAAGTACGCTGCGGCCCAAGCAGACCTGGGGCGGATGCTGAACGGACTGGATGAGGCTAAGGCGGAATTTGATCCAGCAATCGCCAGATTGGAACAACTGGTCGCCGAAAAAGAAGCCATCGGCTATCGTCGTGATCTGGCCCGGGTGCTGAACAACTATGCGATCAAATTGGTCACGTTCGGACAGCATGCTGCGGCTGAACGTCTACGTGAACGGGCGGTCGAGTTGATGGAACTCGTGATCAACGATGATCCTCAGAACGAAGGCAAGCTGGCCGTGTACGCCAATTGCTGCCGGCAACTGGTCGAGACATTGCGGCAGGAGTCTCGGCTGGATGCGGCGCTAAAGTATCAAGCCAAAGCGGTCTCCGCCTATCGTCAATTGACCGAAGACTACCCCGCTACTCCCCGGCATCGGGTTCGTTACGCCAATGTATTGAGCGAAGTCGGGGATCTGGCTGAGGTCCAGAGCCGTAACGACGATGCGGTCGAGGCCTACCAGTCGTCTGTCAGGCAATGGGAAACACTGGTGGCACTGTTCCCCAGTTCTCGAACCTATCGGCGAGATCTGACGGTTGAACTTGGCCGGCTGGCCGACGCCCTGATCGAAACCAATCAGAAATCAGATGCCGAGGATCGAATGCGCGAACAGGTACAGCTGTTGCGTGAATTGGAATCTGGCGGAGACGATCGAGATCAAATTCGATTGTTGCTGGGGATACGCAACCTGGAATCCTTGATTTCCCAGTCGCGTAGCAAAAGCAAACAGGAAGAGGCCAAGTCTTTGCAACGCGAGATCAATCAACGGCTGGGTGGTTTTGGGATTGATCAAATCGTTTCATTGGAGACGTCAGTTGAGGATCGGTTGGTTTTGCTGGGGCTGCGAATTGGTCTCGCGAGAGCAGGTCAGGATTCAGCGAGCGTCGAAGCCGGCTACCGCGCTCGCGTTGAGTTGTATCGCAAAGGCGTGGCGTTAAACCCTTCGTTGCTAAGTCGCCGCAAAGGTTTGGCCAGCGAGTGGGCCAAATTAGCTGAAGAACTCAACGATCAGGATCGGCTTGAAGAGGCGATCGAAGCCTATCAACAGGCCGTCGAGATTGAGGAACAGTTGCTTGTCGAGGATCCGGATTCGGCAACCTATGCCACTCAGTTGATTTCACATTCGAGCAAGCTGGGTTTCTTATTGCAGCAAGCGGGAGATCTTCAGGCGAGTGTCCGCGTGGTCCAGCGAATGCTGGAATTGGCGAAAAAGTTGCAGCAGGAACGCCAGAACGAAAGCTTTCGGCAGATCCGCGTTGTGATGGCGTATACGCTGTTGGGCAATGTGCAAACGGAACTGAAAGAGTACCAAGCGGCACTTGATTCGTATGAACAAGCGATGGCATTGATTGACTCACTGGAACAGCAGGCTGGCTTTGAAAAGTTTCGATCGCAAGTCTTCAATCAACCGGCCTGGCTGCTGGTCACTTGTCCCGCCGAGTCATTCCGAGATCCGGCGCGGGCTTTAAAGCTGGCTGGGCAGGCCATCGCCAATGCACCCGAGAATGGCAATTATGTCAGCACCTTGGCTTTCGCGCACTATGAGTTACAAAATTGGCAGGAAGCGATCAACCAATTCAACCGTTCCAGCGAACTGGACGAGCAACTTTCGCCGTTGAACACCATCATGATTGCGATGGCGCTGGCCAACTTGGGATCGCAGGAACAGGCGCGGGAAAAATACGCTCAAGCGATCCAGCTTCATCAGGAGTTTTCAGACGAACCAGAGCTGTTTGAGCAGTATCGCCAACAGGCTCAAGAGCTGCTGTTTGATCAGGAATAGCCCGACGCTCCGAGAGTTGCGGTGCCGTGATCTGCAACGCTGTTCAGCGATTCGTGCCAAATCGCTGTCAGCTGGCCGGCTCTCACAGAGGGTAATTTTTCTGAGTGGCTGTCGAACCTCTTGATATGATAGTTGGGCAACATACTTTGATGTTGCCCGAATCGAACGCTCGCGGCCGATCAAGTTGGCTTCATGGATACAAATTCAAAACAGGGTCTCGACGATTGGATCGCGCGGTTGAAGTCTGGCGACGTCGTTGCCACACAAGAGCTGGTGGAGGCGTTTTACGATCGCTTGGTCGGGCTTGCCAAGCATCGATTGGGCGGCCTGCCACCGCAAGTTGCCGATGAAGAAGGCGCGGTGATCAGCGCGTTGAGAAGTTTCTTCAGCGGTATCAAGAACGGCGGATTGTCTCAAGTTCAAGACAATCAGGATTTATGGCGAGTTCTGGCAACCATCACCGCACGCAAAGCGATTCGGCAATGGCGGTTCTATCAAAAACAGAGCGGCGAAGGTGGGAAAATTACTCGTGGCATCGACCTGCAAAATCTGGTCTCCCGACAGCCAGCGCCCGAAGTTGAAGCTCAAATCCTGGAAGAGTTTCAACAGCGAATTGATTCACTGGACAACCCGGTTCTGAAAAAAATTGTCTGGTTGAAGTTGGAGGGATTGGAGACGAGCGAAATCGCCGAACGGCTTTCCCTCCATGTCCGATCAATTCAGCGGAAATTAAAATTGGTTGAGTCGACTTGGCTGGAGGACAACAAACACTCGTAGACTTGCTCAAATAATTTTTCAGTTTCACGCATCGGTTGGCAGCGAATCCAGGTTCGACTTACGGAATCACTCGAAGCAGGTTTCAAAACTCAAATCTGAATCACGCATACCCATTGGTTTTCAATTCAATCGTGAGCAATCCAGTGGCGATAACACCCCTGACATTACAACAGTTGAAACAGGTCGACGCGGTCTGCGATCGGTTCGAAGAGGAGTGGTCGTCTGGCCGAATCCCTGACTTGGCCTCCTATGCAACTGACCTGCCCGAGGAGATTAAACAGCATTGTTTGATCGAGCTTGTCATTCTGGACGCGTTCTATCGTCGAGAGCCCAGTGATGCGACGAATCAGAGTCTGCTGGAGGCACGCCCCTCTCAAGCGACTGATGGAGGGGGGATGGAAACGAAAGCATTATTCGGTTCCGGACTGTGGCACCAATACGTGCAGCGATTTCCTGACCTGCAGTCGGTTGACATACCGGAAGAGTTCTCCGCATTGGATTCCAGCACCCCCATTGATCATCGGTTTCGTATTACCAAACTTCGAGCCCAGGGGGGGTTGGGCCAGGTAAGTGTCGCCGACGACCTGCAATTCGGCCGTACGGTTGCGATCAAGGAGATTCGAGCCAGGTACGCTGGCCAGCAGCACTACCGCCGACGATTTCTGAGAGAAGCGAAAATCACTGGTAAGTTGGAGCATCCCTCAATCGTGCCAGTGTACGCTATGGGGCGGCTCGACAATGGTCAGCCTTACTATGCGATGAGGTTGATACAAGGTCGAAGTCTACAGGAAGAGATTGTTGAATTCCACCGAACCCGTGTCGCCGGTCGGCACACGATTGAATTGCGTAAACTCCTGCAACGGCTGGTCGACGTCTGTGAGGCCATCGAGTATGCCCACAGCCAGGGTGTGATTCATCGTGATATCAAGCCCGAGAATATCATGCTGGGTCCGTATGGAGAAACCTTGCTGGTGGACTGGGGACTGGCCAAACTGATGGATGCTGATGCGCTGCCAGTCTCAGATCTCCAAGATCTGGATCGACAAAACGATGACAACTTGCAAACCAGGGTCGGCACCGTGCTGGGGACGCCGGGATACATGAGCCCAGAGCAGGCTGAAGGCCGGCAGCATCAGCTTCAGGCCTTAAGCGATGTTTACAGCTTGGGCGCTACACTATTTCATTTGGCCACTGGTGATCCGCCGAAAGCTAACGATTCCGCAAAATCTATGGTTCATGCCTCTAGATTGCGAGTTGGCAAGAAACATCCGCTGGCTCCCTTGCTGGCCATAGCCGCCAAGGCAATGTCGCCTGAACCGGAAAATAGGTACCCATCGGCCCGCGCGGTGGGCAACGAGATTGAGCTGTTTCTTGCCGACCAGCCGATTGCTGTCTACCGCGACCCGATCGGCACCCGCCTTTGGCGCTGGGTCAGGAATCACCGGGGAGTGGCTGGAGCGAGTGTGGCGGCATCTGGTCTGGCTGTTCCGGTCCTGCTGGTTGTTTCCTGGTTGGTAGGAAACCACGCCCGTGAAGTTGAGCAAAAAAATATCCAACTGGATCAGCTGGTGCAACAAGAGCAGCAACTGCGAAAGGAAACCGAGCGATCTGAACAACAGACGAATGATGCATTGGAATACTTGGTGGGGGCCTTACGAAGTCCTGATCCGAATTTGGACGGCCGAGAAGTGACGGTTGTCCAAATCCTCGACCAAGCTGTGATGCAGTTGGAGTCCGATTTCAAAGACGAACCGCTGATGTTGGCAAAGATGCTTCAGGCCATTGGTGCAACGTATGAAGGACTCGGACAATACGCTCAATCCCAGCCGTTGCTGGAGCAGGCGTGGAGAATCTTCGATCGAGAACTTGGAGCCGAGGATCGCTCGACGTTGAAGGCAAAAGCGAAATATGCTCAGCTCTGCCAACGGCTCGATGACCCCCAATCGTCTACGTTGATGTTGGAGGTGCTGACGACCAGTTCGGAACATTTGGGCCAGATGTCCCCCGACCATTTGGAGTTCTCAAGGCTTGCCGCAGTCATTCAAATGCAAGCGGGGGATCCCCACCAGGCCGCGATCGCGTTGGAGAAACTGGTTCCCGATTTTGAAACAGAGTTCGGCAACGATTCATCCCAATTGATTACCCTGTTGAACGATCTGGCCAACGCCTTGTATCTGGATGGTCGACCCAATCAAGCTGCGTCGATTTCAGGCCGGGTTTACCAAACCAGGCTAGATTCCAAAGGTCCGGACAGCCTCAAGACCATCATCAACGGCAGCAATTTTGCGGCTCATCTGTTGAGTGCCTCAGATCGACAAACTGCCAGAACCGTATTGGAGAAGTTGCTTCCCATTGCTCGAGAAAGTCTGGGCGATGATCATTTTCAGACGCTGGCAATCATGTCCCGTTTGGGGAGTTTGAACGTTGACGAAAATCGATTGGACGAAGCGATTGACCTGTTGAAGGAGTCCAGGGATCGCAGTGAGCAGGCTTATGGTTCCAATCATTCGCGGACGCTGGTCGCTGCTGGAGGTTTGGCAGTGGCATACCTGGAATCGGGCGACTACGGCCAAGCCGCTGAACAATTCAAGTCGATCTACGATCGATCGATCGAAACCCGGGGTCCAGAACATCCAGAGTCGCTGACGGTGGCCAATAACCTGGCCAGTGCTTATCGCTTGAACGAAGACTTTGACGCCGCCATCAAGATTTTTGAAGATACGATTGCAGTTCAAAAAAGTCGGCTCCGTGCAGGCCATCCCGCGACACTTCGTTCGATGTTAAATCTCGCTGCTACACTCCAGCAGGCGTCGAAGCTGGAACCTTCGTTGCCGCTGTGTCGAGAGGTTGTCCAGGCGGCGGGTGAACAAGGAAAGGACAGCGGGTTTGCCCAAACGGCAATGTCACTTGAGGCGACTGCGCTGCTTGGTTTAAAAGACTTTCAGGGTGCGCTGGACGTGCTGGAGGTTGTGCACAAATCTCGGCAGCGAACGATGCCTGAACATTGGTTGCGCTATAACACGATGAGTATGCAGGGGGAGGCTTACCTTGGGCTAAACCAGTTGGCTGAAGCGGAATCCTGCTTGTTGCTGGGATATGAAAAATTGCGAGCATTGGAAGCCACGATTCCAGTTCGAGCACGCGAGAAAGTTGACCAGGCCAGAAATCGCCTGGTTCGTTTGTACACGGCCAGGGACATGCCCGAACAGGCAGCAAAATACGAAAACAAAGAATAGCCTTCGATCTTGATGTTGTTCCCACCGTCGCTTGGCAACTATTTTCGGCGACGTGCCAGCATTGGGATCAAACTTAGCCCCATGATCAAGATGGAACTTCCCGGTTCCGGCACGGAGCTTAAAAAGTTACCCAAAACGACATTGTTGTTGGCGTAGCTGATTTGAAACGATCCCAATCCGTCGGCTGTCGAAAAACGTTGCCCATCGGCTAATCCGTCAAAGATTCCACTGGTGGCAGCCGAGTCGACAATTAAAAAAGAATCCGTCGAAAGAACCGAATTCTCGAAGCCGTCGATAAAGACCACGGATAGAGCACCGTCGAGCACCAGGTTGTCCGTGATGGTGATCGAGTCGTATTCATCGGATAAATTTCCGCCGAGTTCAATTTGCAACTCTGCCGAACTGGTGAAATCTACTTGGCCCAGAATCGTAAGCTGTCCCGCACTCAATCCGGGGGCGATGACACCTGCATTGATCAGGTCAGTTTGCTGGAAATCAAGGATTCCATTGCCGCTCAGAGTTCCATCGTCCTGGTTTACGAACGAATCACCCGCCAGCGTGAGTCGACCGCCCCGGTTCAGGATCGTTCCCGAATTTAGATGCGTCATCGAATGCGTGGTGGAGTTGGAACCGATCTGAGCCAGCAGGTTTTCGGATTTGATTTCCACCAGCCCGAAGTTGTGAAGTTCCGCATCGAATATCCGATCGGTAGCGGGATTGGTCGATGTGCCGTCAAAAACGACACTTCCCGATGCCGAAATGGTGACCAGGCCGTCTCGCACGAACCGGGCATCAACGCCGTCAATGTCGCTGGTCAGTGTGATTTGACTAGCGTTGATAAAATCAGATGTGGCAGTTGTCGTTGCGGCTACTCCGGGTACGACGAGGACATGCAGGGTTTGATCATTCGCCAAGTCGCCACTGAAGGTGTTGTTACCAGTCAGGACAAAGTTGCCTGTCCCGACGCTACCTGTCCCAATCGACAACGTTGAGTTTCTGAGGTTGATGGTATTGCCGGTGAAGTTACCACCATTGAAATTCAAAGTGTCATGGTCGAAAGTCAGATTGCCCTGATTATCGAAGGTACCGCCGTTCTGGTTAAACGTGTTGTTGTTTCCGAACTGCAATCGGCTGCCGGCAGCGATATTGATCTGGTTGTTATTTGTGTAGACTCCATCGGTTTTGTCGAAGTTTGCGAACTGGTTGATGTTGACGACGCCATCGTTGACGAACACGTCAGCTTGCAGTCGGCGGTCGGTGGCGTTGTTGCTGCTGGTACCGCCAAAGTTAAGTGTGCCGCCGGCGGCGTTGGTGATTGTGCCGTTGCGAACCAACGACACGTCGACACCGTCGGCGAAGCTGTCCAGATTGACCGTGCTGTGGTTGGTGAAATCGGCTCCCAAGGTGGTGACCTGAGCCAGACCGCCGATCGCATTCAGATTCAGCAACTGCCCAGCGACGAGATCGCCGGAGTAGTTGGTGGTTCCTGTCAGGTTGAAGACGCCCGTGCCGGTCGTGTTGTTGTTCAGCGTCGAGTTTCTGAGGTTGATGGTATTGCCGGTGAAGTTACCACCATTGAAATTCAAGGTGTCATGGTCAAAAGTCAGATTGCCCTGATTGTCGAAGGTGCCGCCGTTCTGGTTAAACGTGTTGTTGTTTCCGAACTGCAATCGGCTGCCGGCAGCGATATTGATCTGGTTGTTATTTGTGTAGACTCCATCGGTTTTGTCGAAGTTTGCGAACTGGTTGATGTTGACGACGCCATCGTTGACGAACACGTCAGCTTGCAGTCGGCGGTCGGTGGCGTTGTTGCTGCTGGTACCGCCAAAGTTAAGTGTGCCGCCGGCGGCGTTGGTGATTGTGCCGTTGCGAACCAACGACACGTCGACACCGTCGGCGAAGCTGTCCAGATTGACCGTGCTGTGGTTGGTGAAATCGG
>CAZJEK010000001.1:0-39270 GCA_964545005.1 uncultured Pirellulaceae bacterium | reverse complement strand
CATCGGTTTTGTCGAAGTTGGCGAACTGATTGATGTTCACAACGCCATCGTTGACGAATACGTCAGCTTGCAGTCGACGGTCGGTGGCGTTGTTACTGCTGGTGCCACCAAAATTGATGGTTCCGCCCAGCGAATTGCCGATCAATCCGGCTCGGTTCATGATGACATCAACGCCATCGGCATTGCTGTCCAGGTTAATGATGCCGAAGTTGTTGAAGTCGCTCGTGACGGTCGTGACATTAGCCAATCCCGGAATTGCAAGCAGATTCAATTCTTGTCCGTTGACGACATTTCCGCTGAAATCGTTGGTTCCGGTCAAGTCAAATTTGGCCGATCCCGTGCCCGATAGATTGAGGGTTGAACTGCGCAGTACGATCCCGTTGCCGATCAGGTTGCCTCCATTGAAGTTGACCGTTCCGCCGGTCAACGAAATCAGACCCTGGTTATTGACCGTTCCCGCATTCAAGTTCAACGTATTGCTGGCACCGAAGCCGAGTGATTTTCCGGCGGCGACGTTGATATTTCCCTGGTTGGTGACGACTCCTCCCGCGAGATCGAATCGTCCATTCTGGTTGACGTTAAATGTTCCCTGGTTGGCAAATAGACTCGTCCGGATGATTCGATCCGAGGCGCTGTTGGAACTGGTGCCGCCGAAGTTAAACGTGCCTGCCGCTTGATTCGTAATCGTGCCATTGCCAATCAGTATCGTGTCCAGCCCGTCCGTGTAGCTATTCAGGTTAATCGTTCCAGAGACAAACAGGTCGTTGGCTATTTCCAAGGACGAGTGTTGTCCACCGGTGCCAAACATTGTCAATGATGCGCCGGTCGCACCCAGAGTCAGGCCTGCAATCGAGTAGTTATCGTTGTAGACGACCTCGTAGCTTCCCGCCGTATTAATGTTGGCCGTCTCCAATGTCGTATCCGGGACTTCGCTGCCGGTCCATTTGGACGATTCGTTCCAGTTCCCGTCGACAGGGGCACTCCAATGGCGATTCTGCGCGTGGAGGGTTGTCGAGCAACAAACAACTAGACTGATCATCAGCCACCACGATACGGCGGGCGCCGTCCTCCTGATCTGACAACCGGCGGTCGGGTTCAACAGCATGATGGACTCGCACTTTCCAGGTAAAATTGACTCAACTACCATTCGACGTGAGATTGACGGAGAAATGGTCAGCCGCGATCGCAATCCGCCATTGGCACAAGTGGAAACGGCACTCTGTAGGGGTGAATGGCAGAAAATAGGCGGGGGCGACACGAATTTATCGAAAGCTGATAATTTTCTTGAACATCGCGTGGCGACAATGGATTTGTCGGCTGGTTGAACGAGAGATCGCCAAGTATCGCTTCAGCGTTGCCAGTGTCCCCAATCGAGAATCACCTATTTCTCAGCATTGCCTGTTAGCGTTCTGGCGACACGAAATCCGATCGTAAACTGCTCATTGCTGGGCTTGTTGAAGCTTCGCATCGAAGAACGAAGCAGTCCAGCTGGATTGACGATCGAACCTCCGCGAAGTATTCGCGGATGCTGGTTGTTCAGCGGGAGCGTGTTCAGGTTGTTGTCATCGGCATGTTCGAAGTATTCGGGCCAGTTATCGTCGCGACTTCCGTGGCACCATTCCCAGACATTGCCGTAAACGTCGAACAGTCCCAGTTCATTCGGCTTCAAACTGCCCACGGTGTGGGTTGTGATATTTGAGTTGGCTTTGTGCCACCCGTACGCTGTCAACATTTCGCTCGCGAGACCGAAAAAACGGGGCGTCGTGCTACCCGCTCGAGCTGCATATTCCCATTCGGCTTCGGTTGGCAGTCGATAGCCGCTTCGTTCCAAAAAGTTATCGGCCACCTGCATGCCGGGCCGGTAGCGGCCATCTTCTGCGGGAAGGTAGCACCACTCGGATTTCGGTAATCCGGCCCGCTGGCTCAACCAGTTGCAATATTCGGCGGCACGGTACCAGCTGACTTGATACTGGGGAGCGTGGGGGTTGGGGCGGCCATTTTCAAGTTTGCCGTAGTGCCGGGTAAAGCCCGGTGGCAGTTCGGGCATGAATTCTGCATATTGTTCCCAGGTGACCTCGTGAATCCCAATTGCAAAATCTCGATCGATCGACCGCAGGTGTTGGTTCTCCGGTGCGGAGCTCATTCGCGGGCGAATTCGGGACCCCATGTTAAATGTCGTTGGCCCTCGTACCACGGACATGGTTTGCCCTGAGGCGTCGACGTACCAGTTTTTAAATTCGCTGGGAGCAGAATCAGGCGAGATGGAATCCGGTTCAACATGCCACTGTGTCAGCGCCCACTGGGCTGAACTATGGACTCCTGCATCCGAATCCTCGAGATGAGCGTTTCGGATCAACTCGATCGCACGGTTGAATTCTGCGGCTTCAAAATCAACTTCTGAAAAATGCCCCAATGCCTGAATGATCGCTGCACGGATGCCGGGATCGGCGGACACTTGCAGCCAGTTCACCAATCGGGCCGGATCAACTCCATCGGTTTGGAAACGATGGATCAGCAACGTTCTCAATGTTGAATCTGGAGCGCGCATTAACGACTGGACGATCAAGCCGTCATCGCCCAGACGGCACAGTGCCATCGCATAGTTGGCCAATGAGGAGGCACTTCTTGCCGATCGGTGCCAGATGCTGAACGGCTCTGGCCTGGACTGGCTCGAGTTATTGGCGATCGAGACTTCAATTGGCAGAAAGCCGTTGTTTGCCAGGGATTTCCACGCTTCAATACGGTCACTTCTGTCAGAATTGGCAACGATAACTCCCTTGACAGTTGAATTGTCAATCCAGATTCCAGTCAAGCCACGGGGGCCGCGCTGTAGGCTGATGGGAACCAGATCGACCAAGCGAAGCAGATCCGGGTCATCGGTGTCTTCTAGCAGGGCGGCGACGGATGCCTGGTCAAATTGGCTTGGGTCGTGACGGTACAACCCGGCAATCATCAATTCAGAATTCCCGTCCAGGATCTCGATATAGTTTCGCTGCTGGAAACCCTTCAATCCCAATTCGCGCGACAGTGGCTTGTGATCGGCCAACGAGTTGTCCAGCAGGACCTGATAGACTCCGACGTCTGTATGGTCCTGGCAAAATACCATGGTGTAACGGATCTCTTCGTCGATGAGTTCTGCGGACAGACTGCAAGGAATCCACCCGAGAGTTCGATTGGAGCGAATCAATTCCTGAATTTTGGATCCGGGAAGTTGCCAGGAAGTTTGAAACGGTCGATCGTCGCGAACCCAGGTCGAGGCAACCACCGGCTTGCCAGCCAGTTGATAGGGCTGGACTTGTTGGGGACGATAGCCCATCGATCGAAGCCGACTCGCGAAACGATCGAATACAGAGTCAGGCATGGCATCGCAGATGGCGAAGGCATCGGTAATCATGCCATTGGATTCTGCGACGATTTCACTCAGCCAATGTTCACCGACAAAGGACTTCGCCGGGCGCGGAGTGGCAATCACCTGGTTAATGGTGTTTTTGGCACTCGCGGTGATTGGCTTCAAATAGTTCAGGATTGCGTCGAGCATCGCTTTGTCTGCATTTCCGATTAACGAAACCAAAACGTCCGGATCATCCTTAAAGAACTCTAGCAACAACAGTGCCGATGTCCCTTTGGCTGATCCAACAGCCCGAGGGTCGCCCTGGTACCGGATCATCAACGGTTGTTTCAACCACCGCCGGACGTCACGATACAGGTCCGCCCAGGCCTTGGTCTGCTGATTACCCGTTCGCAGCAGTCGCGCGGCCACTGTTGGCGCCGTTGATTGCCAACGCGGATCATCCGGCACCAAACGAGCTAATATTGCGGCTGTTGGCAGACAGTTTTCCGGTGAATCGGACGTTTCCCACAGCCAATTGAGAATTCTCTCGTCCTGATACAGGCCAGGGGCATGGATCGCCGACCGGACCAGGCTTAGTTCACCTGCGGACAGCTCAGATTGTGGATCAACCAACTCGGTCAGGGTTTCCGGGTGATCGTCCAGATGAATCAATTGCAAGCGTCGAGATTGTTGAATTGAGTTGGCTGGAATATCCGCCGCCCGAATGCCTCGTTCGAGCTCGACCGCTGAATACGATTCGAGTTCATTTAAAATCACTTCTGCCTGAACAGGCGTGGCCGAAATGTAGATCGCCAACAGGTCATCAATTCGGGCCGAGCGTTCGTTGCGGATTTCCTGTAATGCGGTATCGGTCCGCATTTTGGCGTCAGCGACCAGCCAATAGGACACGATCGAAATCGCTGCCAATAGTAAAGTGGCAACCAGTGCGACGGCGGTGATACCCGAATGTTTGCGAATCCACCCCAGAAAATGTTCCCGGTAGCTGTAACGATGGGCAGCAACCTGCGATTGCGTCAACCAGCATTCCAAGTCTTCCTGAATCTCAAGAGGAGATTGATATCGGTCCGGCTTGGAAAATGCCATTGCCCGGCGACAAATCGAATCCAGCTCGCCGGGGACCGCTGGGTTGACTGCTTTGGCAGAAGGTGTCGGCTGGGTGGCAATCTGCTGCAACAAACGATGCAACTGGTCGGCCTCTGAGCTGGACTGTTTTTCCGTCCGGGTCGATAGCGCTTGTGCCATCGTGACAGTCTCGGCCATCGCTTGGGACTGATGGTGTGGGGCCTGCCCGGTCAATAGTTCAAATAGCGTCGCCCCCAATCCGTAAACGTCGGTCAGATTGTCGATAAGTTCGATCTGGCCTCGGCCTTGTTCGGGTGCCATATAAGCTGGAGACCCTAGATACTGATCGGCCCTTGTCACGTCCTGATCGATACCTTGCCGAAAGTTATCGGAGGGCTGCCCTGGGGATTGGAATCGATCGTCCAGCAAGTCACCGTTGTTCCGAGCGACCTGTTTCGCAAGCCCCCAGTCCAGGACCACCGTCAGACCGCTTTCGATCATGATGTTTTGTGGCTTCACATCGCGGTGCCAAACTGATTTTTCCTGGTGAGCGTAGCCAATCGTGGCGCAAGCAGACTTGAAGCTCTCCAGCAGATTTCGGAAACGCGGGTTGTCGCGGCGAATTTTGTTTTCTGGGCCGGAATGAAATTGCTCGACGGCTTCAGCGAACGTCACACCTGAAACAAAGCGCATGGTGTAATACGGCTGGCCATCGCAGTGACCAATGTTGTAGATCGGGACGACCCCCGGATGATCGAGCGAACTGGTAATCGTGATCTCGCGATGGAAACGCTGCTGGAAGGCTTCGTCCATGTTGGGTTTGATAAACTTGACCGCGACCTCACGGTCCAGTTCTTCGTCCCAATAGCGACCGACACAACCCAGTCCACCGGCCCGGATTTCATCGGAGACAAGACGAATCTGCGAATCGGTGGAAATACTGTCCGGTAGCGAAACTGGGGGGGCGGACAATAGTTTCGATTTGATCCGTGCGGCTAACTCTGGGTCATAGCCGTCAGGCAGGTCGTTCGATGATCCGTTTTGCTCGTCAGGCATGGTTCCTGGTTCCCCAAGTCGAACGTTATCAGGAATCGATACCCTGTGCTTGCAGTTTGGCGATTTCTGCGCGCAAGGCGGCAACGATTCGGGATTTCACTTTGTAAACATTGTCCACGGTGAGCTGGTGAGCATTTGCGATTTCGCTGGCTGATTTTTGAGTCTGGGTTAGCTCGATAAAAATATTCCAGTCTCGCGGTTTGACTGAGTGCTGGACTCGGTGCCGGGCTTCGAATTCAAACTCCCGGTCGTACTGGTCGTTCAAAAACTCAATCAGCGATTGGCTCTGGCAAATCTGGTTGAGGTCACTGCCAGAGTCATGGCGGTAGGTGGCCTGATTTTTCCAAAATTGAAAAATCACGTTTCGAGTACAAATGAATAACCAACTGCGAAATTTCTGTTGTTCGTCGTATTGGTAGTTTCTCAATGCCGACACAAGGCGACACATTAATTGCTGAGTAACCTCTTCGGTATCTTGATGATTCAATCCTACCCGCCGACACCAACCGTAAATTACCGGGGTATACTTGTCGATAAATCGTTCCCAGCAGTGTTCATACCGGCGGTCATCGGGATGTTTTCGCAATCCGCTTAACAGACTCGCGCTGGTGTCTCGCAAAATTCGTTCCGATCGCTCGCACTTGGTTGAAGAAGCTACGAGTCGCATTTTAGATTCGACGCTTCGACGATGCAAAAACTAATTGAAGTTTGTCTTCACCCAGCAGCCAACCGACACCCGGGCTGTGAGTGAAGACATTTGCGAGCGGTTCCTTCCCCGCAGGGAAATAGCGGATTCGACAATGCGTCGTTTGTTTTTAGTCCAGACGCTGGAACCGATGGCGACGCCGCCGAGCTGCAGCGGCAAAGCCTACCAGTGTCAGAACAAACATACTGCTCGGCTCAGGAACGGCAGTCGGCGTCAATAGAAATGCCCTGCCCTGTCCTCCCGGTGAGATTCCCCAGCCTACGATCTGTCCCGAACTATTGATCGCGGTCGCATCCTGCAACTCCCAACCGGTCCCAGATGCATCAAGCAGGTCTTGTAGATCGACCATCCCGTAGCTGTTTTCCCAGATAAATGTCCCTTGATTGCCCAGAAACCGTCCTACGACGACCCCGTCATCGTTGACCGCGTTGGCTACGCTTTCCAGCGAACTTCCAGCGATCGTTCCCAGGTCGACCATGCCGGTCGATTCGTCCCAGATAAATGCTCGTCGTCCGCTGGAAATGGTTCCAAATCCAACCACTTGGCCGAGATCGTTGATCCCGTGGGCAAAACTGTAGTCATCACCGCCGGCCAAGTCTCCCAGGTCAGTCATGCCGTTGATGTCGTCCCAGACATAAGCTCGTGGCCCAGTTGACGATACACTGTAGCCCGCGATCTGGCCTTGATTGTTGATCGCATAGCCCCGGCTTTCATCCGCTCCCCCAGCAAGATCGCCGACCGCATCGGTGATTCCATTCGTGGAGTCCCACAGAAATGCCCGTCGGCCAGTGGCTGCGATTCCCAAACCGGTGGCTTGGCCGTTATCGTTGATCGCATTTCCAAAACTGTTGTCGTTGCCACCAGGCAGATCACCTAAGTCGATCGAGGAACCATTGGCATTCCAGACAATCGCGTGTTCATCACCCGCGTCACGGTAACTGGTCCCGATGACCTGGCCAAGGTTGTTGATTCCAGTTGCGTAATTCGAATCGTTTGTCGTACGAAATCCTGTCAGGGCAGTCATGCCATTAGTGCTGTCCCAGACAAATCCCAACGACCCGCCAAAACCACCGCCGCTGATTTTTCCGACGACCTGACCCTGATCATTGATTCCGGTAGCTTCACTGGACGTGCGACCATCGACGACTCCCAGATCCGTGAGAGTATAGGTCTGTTGTGCGGTCCCGACAGCCGGCAGTCCAATCGCTAATGCGACGATGCTGAGGGCAATTTGAGTCTTGTTAACGCGGAATAAGTTCATGGCTGGTTTCCAGGTGTTGACGGCATGTAAAAGCGTTCTCACGTTGCTATATCCGGTTCCAGCGAAAAGCTGACACAAAATTCAAGATTTTCTGAAACGAATATCGCCAAGCTTGTTTACGCTTCCCCGTCAGGGCGTTTCGTTAATTGTGGTGTCGTTTAGAATCTCACGCTTTCAATCGATCCGGATTCGTATGAGAACCCAACCATGAGCGAGCTTCCCAATTGTCCCCAGTGCGATGGTGAATATACCTATCAGGATGGGCCGTTATTTGTCTGTCCCACGTGTGCGTATGAGTGGTCACCGGCTGAGGAAGCCAAAGCCGCTGAAGCGGCGGCGACCCGCGATGCCAACGGCAACGTGCTGCAAGATGGTGATACGGTGATCGTGATCAAGGATTTGAAATTCAACGGCGGTGTGGTGAAAGTCGGGTCCAAGGCCAAGAACATCCGGATTGTCGACGGTGACCACGACATCGATTGCAAAATCGACGGGATCGGGGCAATCTCGCTAAAATCTGAATTCGTCAAAAAAGCGTGAGCTCAGGGCATCACCTCGCTTGTCGCACCAGCCCTCGCGGCTCCGCGACTTGGCGTGATCACTTCCTCGTTGCAAACAGTTTCCCACGCAAAGCCGCTGAGGGTTTTAATCAAGATGCAGCTTAATCCCGGACAGGTTAAAACCCGGTGATCGGTTCGCGCGGCAACTTCAGCTCCTGCTCATAGTCGGCTCGTGAATCAAAACGGAAGTGCCAGTTTTCGACCATCGAACGGTCCTGGGGAGCTGCTCGATTAGCGGCGGGGAGTTGTTGCATTTCTTGCCAAAGTTGATGAGCCGCACCCGTATCGTTGCGGAACCGAACGACGGCATCCATCACTCCCAAATAGTCGCTGATCTTCGCTCGCCCTCCCGCGGTACGACGGGCCAACAGTTGTTGCAGTTCATCGATCCGCCGAAAACGATAGGCCAACCCCATGGCAGTCAGTTCGGCGTAGTCAAAACGCCGGTCCAGCCAATTGGTATCGGCACCTTCGGCGGCACGGGCCTGTCGATAGACCGTTTCCGTCATTTGCCAGATCTTCCAGGCTTCGTCAAAATCTTTGGCGTATAAGATCAACCGGGATCCCTCGCGCACCGACACGGAAAATTTCTGTTCGGCATCTGAGTCGCGGTTCATCACCTGCTCGTAACGCTTCAGCCAACTCTTCCTGTCGCGTTCCAAGTTGGTGGGACTGCCAAAGGTTGTCGGCAGAGGAGTCGATGTCAGTTCGACTTCAAATGTCTTTTCAATTCGCGTCCCGTCTGCCAACATGAATGTCGCGGTCAGTTGCTCGGGCAATTCGGTTTCCAAACCTTCGGGTAGTTTGAACGATCCCAGTTGTGAGAGTGGATGCGAGCCAAATCCATATCCTTCAATATTTGTTGGGTACAGGTATTGGCGATGGTCCCCCCACTGGACTTCGACGGCATACGGCTGGCTTAACCTGGTCATCGCTCCACTGCTAAGGTCGGGTGAAACCCAAACTGGACCGGTTCGGCGTTGTTCTACCATGGAGTTCGGATTCAGCGTCGCGGTGTAGGTAGCTTTGGGGCGCATCACGACCCGGAATGCTCCCTGGTCACGCTCATATCCTTCCCAGCGATTCGAAGCCGAGTCAAGCATTGCGAACGTCGCGGGATTCTCGTCCAGTCCAATGTTCACTTCAGAACTGCCGATGTTCAATTGCATTTTCAATTCGATGGTTTGCGGCCCTTTCGTCTTAGTCAGGGCCTCGGCAGGAAACTGGCAACGCCACAGCCGATCATTTTCGGCGGGTTGCAGGTTGATATCTGAACCGTTGAGTTGACCAGCGGGCCCCGTCTGACGGCGGCAGTCCTGGTCCAGTTCGACCAGCAATTCAACCGGTAGCCCGGTGGTAAGATCGGGCATGGTCAAAGCGGTTTGGGTACGTTCTCGGGTTGGTTCAGTGGTTTCGTTCCCGGCGGTGGCTTGCCACTTCGCTTCGAATAACGTCGCGCTACCCTGGGTCAACCGGACAAGCTGAACCGCCGGTGGCTGCACCATCGATAGGCGTAGTGGATAACGTTTCGGCTGCAGGTCTTCTCCCATCCGGCAGACGACAAAGTAGACGAATCCATGCGCGGATTGGCTCATGGCCGGGATGGTAACTTGATGCTTTCCCGGTCCGTTTTCCGGCGTGCTGAACTTTCCCGGTATGACTTGCCAGGCCGAATGCTGCTGAGTGACGGCACGAATTTCCAGTTCGTTTTCGGCAGCGGGGATCTCCAGGCGAATTGGCAATTGATGGCGTTTCATCATTGCCACTGGCAAGCGAAAGATCCGATACGACGTCCCCGCCAGTGAACCAAGGTTTGCATTCAGTTGCAAACGCGTTCCATTCTGTTCGGCCAGCGGTTTCGCCGCGTCCGACCAGTCGACCGCCAGCGCTGCGGAGTCTGGTCCCCGCAATCCAGTTTCCAGGTAGCGCGACCAGACGTCTGATAAATCCGTCGTCGGGGAACGCAATTTGTTCTCGCGTCCGTTCCTGGTGTGCGTCAAGGTGGCAATGTCGTGCCACCGACAATCCTCGGGCGCTTCGTCATGCAACAGCGATCCGACTGCGAAACGAGTGTAGTAATCGCGGAATGTTTCGCCAAACTTTTCTCCATCGCCCAACACGGTCGCCAGTACTGCATAAGCGTCGTCGTTGGATTTTGCCTGCCGCCAGACTTCCGCCATCCAATGTGGTGTGCTGCTGGGGTGGTGCTTTTCAAGAAACATCCAGAATGCGGAAGCACCATACGGCCGACCGATGGAATGCGCATAACCGTTGTGCGAGTGGCCGGAGGCTTGATCGGCGTGTTCCCCGGCTTCAACTTCCTGGACTCGGTGCAGACTGTGGTGCGGATGCCTTAAGAATCTGGCTTGAAAGTTGACAAAATGATTCTGCTCGGGAAATACCTGTTCGACACACCACTCGGCAGTCGATTCTTTGGCCCATCGAGAAAACTGTACCGAGTATCGATTCTGGATCGCATGAAACAATTCGTGAGCGATCGTGCCCTGCATGATTCGCGGGCGATTGCGTCGCGTCACTGGGCCAGCCTTTTCGAAAAACGCAGCAATGTTCAGAGAAAGCCTGGAGTCTGATCGCCGGACGGTTCCCCAGGTAGTGCTACGACTGCGTCCGAAATCCTGCAGAAACAGCAGCAGGTAAGATTTGCCGTCAATCTCGTGCCAAATGCCCCGCGGTTTCTCAAATCCCATTTCGACCACTTCCCGTTGATAAGCCTGTTCAGCCCACCGCAGGGTCTGAGTAACGATCCGATTGCGGACGCGAATGATTCGAGCTGTTTCGGCTGCCGTCAACGGCCCGGAGTTTCCGTTGCCGTGCCGCAATCTGGCTGCCAAATGTCGATCGACCTGCGATTGGTGAACGGCGATCGCGACAGGCTGTTGATCCGACTTGACCAGCCTCCAGGGTTGGTCCGCGACAGCGTTTGTCCAGAAACAAAATGCCGCGATGGTAAAGGCCAGGATCCGAAGGGAGTGGTAGGTGAGTTGATGCATGATCGGGACTGGTGATTATTCTTGATCAGGGGAAATTTGCATTACGTGACGGTTCGTATTATTCAAGAACTAGCGGAACCGATCCGATCAGTTCAGCTTCAATGCGGGTCGAAAATTGAATCGATCCGAAACGGTTGCCCGGTACCACGACTTGGTCTGGTTCAAAGTTGCTTCGGTTGCCGAACGCAGCGCCGGTCAGCGGTAGTTGCTCGATTTCGATCTCGAGGCTTTGCTCGGATAGTTCAACTGGCTGCCCTCGAGTCAACTTGTGCTGTTGGTTGCCGAATCTGATCGAAGTTTGATCGCCACCAACGACTTGAATGGATATCTCATCGTTGAGACCGCAACGGATCGTTTCCAACCAAAACTCAAACGCTGGCTCATCGCCGGCTGGGTCGTGTTGCAATGGGTCAGCGTTCTGAATGAATCGCTCGGACCACTGGCCATTCAATTCTTCAAAGGCAAACCACTTTTCGACCCTGCCCTGACGCTCGCTGCCCTGGTACTGAATGATATAGTGCACGAATAATTGGCAGTCCATTGCCGGGATGTCCGAGTCAACGTTGAGTGGTGGGACTGTAGCAAAGATGTCAATTTCATCCTCTTCGACTCGGTCTTCATGTCCAGGTTGGGTTCGAGAGTCAAGGTATAGTTTGCCGTCGTGCCATCGCAGCGCCCCCGCTCCCGACAAATGGTCGGTCTCCATGTCCGGTAGCGTATCCCGATTTGTTTCCCTGATTTCGATCAGCGTGACCCGTTTAGCTTCCTGTTCAGGCAACGATTCAAAACCTGCTGACGGCGTCGACGAGACTGGCTGAGTCGTCGAGTTCTCGACTGAACCGTTCGCTGGTTGCGTTGTCGCCACTTTCGCTGACGACCCAGATGCGTTCTCGGTTGGTTTGGGCTTGGGGCATCCACAGGTACAGGCAATCAGGCCCAAGAGTGCGCTGCCAAAGAGCAGTTTCCGAACGAATGATGGAGCGTGGACTGACATGATGGACGCCTTATCAAAAATGGACAGGATGGGAACGGGCGGTGTGCCAATGCGAATGGGGATTCGTGAAAGACCGCAGCCGACACTGGTCGGACCTTGGACCTGTGTCGGTGCGGTGGAAGTGGTGCCGAACTTGATTAACGGTAGTAGCCGCCAAATCGATAGCCTGGTTGGACGGCGGGCCGTTGGTAATACTGCTGTTGCTGTTGTTGCATTCGCATCAGGCGTTGCTGTCGCAGCTGCTGAACGGCGTAGGCGAATTGCTGGATGCTCTGTTGCAGCTGAGCCGCGTTGTAAGCGTTGTTGTATTGCGGCTGATATCGCTGGTTATAGTTGGCCGTTGTTCGATAATTCAGTTGCTGCCGTTGATAGTTGCGAGCTTGGGCATCGTTGCCGCGTTCCCAGATCGTATCCCAGCGATTGGACGTTCCGGTGGTATCTCGCATCGGGAAGGTCGAGTTACCTCGGTGTTGTGCTGGCGACCCCAGCACCTTCATGGCATCGGCGTGCGTGTAGTTTGTCGTACCGGGGATCGGGTGAGTTTGCGAAATGAAGTTTTGTGCCTGGGCCTGCGAGTTGCTCAGAGTGACGAAAGCGGCGAGAGCGATCAGAGTTGGGCGAATCATGGGATACTCCTGGAGTCGGTTGGTTAAGGATTTGTTTGGCTCTGCAATCAGATTTCCAAACGGCTCAGAAAGCGGCCAACTTTTTCCAGGAATTTGTTTTTGCCGGTTTTTTGCGGCTCAGTCGGGGTCGATCATTGCAATTCAACGCGAAAAGCTAACCGCAGAGCCGCAGAGCCGCAGAGCCGCAGAGCCGCAGAGCCGCAGAGCCGCAGAGTTCGCTGAGGACGCGCAAAGTTCGCTTCGAACACCTGCAAGCTCCCCGTTCTCTGCGTCTCTGCGGTTTTTTTTCTTCCTGATTCTGCCAAGAGATTCTTTCGCTCCCCGAACCTGTTAAGGCCTTTTCTCAACCAGCGAATCGACGCTGGAGATCTGAATTTCGTCGATCCAGGCTTTACCGGAACCTTGAGTTTTGATCGCAAAGTCGGCAGTTGAAGATTGCGTCTCAAACTCGAATTCCAGCAGTGACCAGTCGACGGTTCCTGCATCAACCGTAATGGATTGATCCAGTTGGCCCAGCGTCCCGGATCCAATTCCAAGCAAAAGCGCGTCATCCTCCAGTTGATCCGTTTTCACCCAAGCCTGAATACGATACTTGCGACCAGGTGTTACCGGAAACGCTTGGGACATCCAGCCAAACGACGCTCCGTCACGTGGGCTATTGATCTGAATCTCCAGGCAATTGCTGCCGGCTTGGGGATCTCGTTTGGAAAGCATCGCACTGGATCGGGAGCCGCCACGGTTGTTCCAAACCGCAACCATTTGACGCCGGGCAAAGGGAGCCCAGTGTTGCGATAGTCCCAGTTCAAAACCTCCATTCAATAGCGCCGGCGATGAGATCTCGGTTGCAGACGATTCGGGATACGCAACCCGTTCGGCGATGGCAGTGCGGATTTGTCGGTAGGTATTCTCCAAGGCTGTTCCACTGTGCTGGTCAATCAGTGGTTCGAGCAAATCAAACTTGGCCGACTGGTCGAGTTGAAATGTTTCCTCGAGCAACAACTGGGCTTCATCCAGCATTCCGGTCAACACCATTGTCTTTACGGTCTCCACCTGTGTCCGGCTTTGCTGCCACACCGCTCGTCCAATTTCCTGGGCTTGCTTAAGTAGTTCAAGTGACCGAGAAAGATTGCCCTGCCGCTGTTGGAGACCAGCATTGACCATGACATATCGCCAGGCAAACGGTGATTCTGGCGTAAATTCAATGTCATCCGATCGTTGTTCCAAGCGGGTTTGAATCCACTGTTCGACCGATCGCAGTTCCTCATACTCAGGGTATTTCGCGCGCGCTGCCGCAATCAATTCAGATGCGTCTTGGAACTCCTGTTGCCACAACGCCCCGATTGCCTCCAGCAGCAGCAGCTTGGGCGTGACCTGATCGTTTGACTTTTGTAGTTCAATGAAGGCTTGCGCCTGGTCAATAAACTCCTTCGTGATTCCGGAAAAGTGGCCACTTCCAATCTCGGCAAGTTCAGGATGCAATGCATAGGCTTCGAGATAGGTGTCGATGATGGCCTCTGAGTTCGCATTTTGGAGGATCTGAATCCAGGCCTTCATCCAATACAGCTCCGAGTTGTCCGGTTGGAGATCGAGAGCGCGTTGGATATCTCGGTTGGCAGCGTTGAGCAGTTCGGAGCGCCTTGGTCGTGACGTTTGCAGCTGCGCAGCCGCCACACTGGCTTTTGCCCGGTACTGATAGCCGACCCAGAAATCAGGACGTACGCCGACAGCGTGCGAGATGGTCTGAATCCCGGCTTCCGGGTTGCCCGTGCGAATTTGACTATGTCCGACAAACACAGGCAGCCAATACCAGTCGGGGCTTTCCTTGAGGGCATCGTTGAGCCATTGTTTTGCCACTTCGTTGGGGTCGCGCATTTCCAGCACCGCACTCATGGCATTTCGCACGACCCCCGTCGGCACATTGTTGTCCAGGATGGAACCCATCACGGCACTATCGATTGGATTGCGTGGATTCAAGTCGGCCAGGTCAACCGCTTGGCCCTGGTTAAGAGAAAAATCGGCCAGTTCTTCAATCAGCCTCATCGCGCGAGAGGGGCGGAACCGATTGGCAGCGCGGGCTGCAAACCCGGCCGCTCGCAGTGACTTTGCCGCTGGCGAATCAGGTTCCACGGCCTGCGGGTTGAGCAGCATGTCCATGGTGATCGTCTGTTGTGAGATGTTCGCCAATCGCATCGAAGCCAGCAATGTCAGGATCCGATAGACTTCGGCGCGCAACTGATCCTGTTGAGTTTCGCTCAAGTCTTCGGCCGGCAACGAAACCCACCAATCGGGATGGTCAAGAATCTGCAATTGATTGACTGCCGCCTGGCAAAAGCTGCCGGATACGTCCGGTTGATCCAGAAACGTGGCTTCCTGTGCACGGCTGGACAGTTGATAAAAGCGTACGATCTTTTCAGTTCGCTGTTCGCGCTCGGCGAGCGACTGGTTCAGCTCCGCGAGCGCAGGTTCGTCTCCCAGCAGGTTCCGAGCTTGTCGCAACGAATCTACCGCTGCCGCAAAATCGCCGCCGGCAATCTGTGACAACGCTGTCGCGTCGGAACGCTCAGCGGCAACCCGCAACCGGTTCAGCCTTTCCGTCTCGCGAGCTTTCCAAGCGTCGTTGGCAATCCAGGCTGCCGCGACAGCCAGCACAACAAACAGTGTGCTGATACCCAGGACAGCCGTTGCGGTTGGGTGCTGTCGAATCTTTCTTGCCATCCTGGCCCACCACGGATCGCGATAAGCAGACACGGGCTGGTCGGCCAGGAAACGCTGCAGATCGTCAACCAGCGCGGCGACGTTGCGATAGCGATCGGTGGGCTCGGTCGCCATAGCGCGTGAAATAATCGCGGCCAGTGGTTTTTCAACCGAGGGATTGATCAAATCGGCGCTGGAAAGCTGTCCGGTTTTGACTCGATCCATTAACTCGGCCAACGAACCATCGGTGAACGGGATCTGGCCGGTCGCCAAATGATATAGCGATGCGCCGAGAGAGTAGATGTCACTGTGAAATCCGACGTTCTCCAGGTCCCCCCGAGCTTGTTCAGGCGGCATGTATGCGGGAGTGCCCAACGCATTGCCTCGCAACGTATGCACCGACTCAGCGGGGGTCAGCACATCGGGGTCGGTTGCCAACGGCGCATTTTCTTCGGGATCCTCGGGCTGATCGATCACACTTGCCAGTCCCCAGTCCAGCAAGATGGTTTCACCATAATCACCGACGATGATGTTCTGAGGTTTGAGGTCGCGGTGCACGACGCCCTGGGCATGGGCGTACTCAATCGTGCGACAAGCGTCGATCAACGATTGCAATAGCTTTCGTTTTCGCAAACGGTATTCATCCGAATTGACGTCCAACTGATTCAAGTCGTCAATGGCTTCGGCCAAGGTACGACCCTTGATCAGCCGCATCGTGTAATAGGCGTGATCTTCCTGAACATTGCTGATGTCGTAAACCGGAACGATCCCCGGATGCTCCAACCTGGCTGTGACACGGGCTTCACTGATGAACCGCCGACGCGATTCGGCATCATGGGCCAGACGCTGACCAAGTTGTTTGACGGCAATTCGCCGTCCCAGTTTCGTGTCTCTGGCTCGCCAAACGGCTCCAAATCCACCCCGTCCATGTTCGTTGACGATTTCGTAACGCCCCAGTGTCGTGCCTGGCCGGACCGGTTGTTGACCTCGCCACTGTTGCAGTCTCTTCTCCAGCAATGGGCGCAACGACTGCCCGGCGACCGTATCGCCAAACCGATCAATGAACTGGTCGACCGAAACGTTGTCACCAAATCGATTGGCCAGTTCAAATTCGCCCTGGATCAATCCCAGCTTCAACGGTTCCAATTCCGGGTAGGTCTGCCAATACCACTCCAATGGTCGTAAGGCATCGGAGTCCCCGCTTTGATGTTGCTTCCAACGAAACTCGCGATCGATGTGAGTAAGCTCTTCCAGCGTTCCCAGAAATGTTGGATCGGACGGCTGCGGGAGACAGCTGGAAATCTCCAAAGGTTGGTTTTCCAGCCACGATTGTTCAAATCGGTCAATGGACGCGGCGTCGGCGTCGAGAAAGTTATCCTCGTCAAATTCGTTGTCGCTCATCATGAAATGCCAGGTGACAGAGTGGTTTCCATTCGGTGATTCCCGTCAGGATGATCAAGCGGACACTTGTAACGCCATCATTCGTGAGTTTCATCAAACAGGGTATTCCAACGGGAACGGATCTGTTGTGTGACTCGCCGAACCGTCCGTTCTGAACAGGCCAGCTGTTGAGCAATTTCTTCGTTGGTGTGGTTTTGCAGTTTCAAGTCCAGGACCGAACACTCCTGGGGAGACAGGTTTTCCAGCAGTGCGTCCAGCTGATCGGCAAACATCGCGGCGTCCACAGGCGAATCCTGGTTGCTGGGCAACTGCATGTTGGGCTGGCCTGTCTTGGTAGCGGCATCGAGGTATTGCTCGGCAGCCACACCTCGCTTCTGCCGCGAGTGGTCTCGGGCAAACCGGCGGGCTTTGGTCAGCGTGATGGCGCACATCAGCCTCCACAATGCATCGGCATCGGGCAAATCAAATTGGCCTTCATTAAGCCGGCGAAAGAAAGTTCGGCATGCCGATTGGACGACGTCATCGGATCCGACTCGCCGCTGAATCCGTTCGGAGATCTGCTTTTGAGCGACCGCTTGCAGCCGACCGCCATACTGCTGCCAGAAATCGGAACAGGCTTTCGCGTCACCGTCCCGCAGGCCAACAATCATCTCGTCCCAACCGTCCTGGTTCATGTTTTTACTCGGTTTTTTAAAGGGAAGTGAGGGTTTGAAGCTTTTTTTTGAAAATACCTGTCCGCCTGTTCGAGCGGCTGGGAATTCATTGATCGAAGGCCAACCGGCCGCCACAACATCCTCCAGAATAAAGGAAACTCCGATGAAAAACCTCAAAAAAAGCATTCTGATCAGCTTCGTTCCCGCCCTGGCCTGCATCGCTGGCACGATTGCAGCGGCGATCCACACCAATCAACCGGCGGATACGAATTCGGCTCCTGCCACAACGGCCCCGGCACCGGCAGCAACGATTCAGGTCGATGAACTCGACTTGGACGCCGAGTGGACATTGCTGGATCGTGACGATCGATTGCTCACCGAGCCATTGTTGGACCAGAGCATTCAGCGATACGTATGAGCAGCGCAAGAAACTTACTCTGTCGGGTTAATTCAAAAGGGTGGTGACCTGGCGTTTCAGAACCAGTTACGTCGAGATTGAGAATGGTCGCCCCTGAATCCAGTCGATGCCCTTCGCAGCAAGAATTCGTAAGCCTCCCGGGTCTCGCATCTGGCAATTCGCCTGAATTGCAGCCAAACTAGTCGGATGATTTTGGCTTTCATTCCGATTGGGAAAATAAAAATGCGTAAAACGGTGGTGGGTGCCCTGTTGGTGATGTTGATGTCAACGGTGGCGATGGCAGACGACGCGCTGCAAGTTGCCCTCAAACAGGCTGGTGGAAATCGCCAGCAACTTGAACTGGCACTCGAAAAAGTTCCAGCCACACATCGGAAAGGCATGGAGTTTCTGATTCGCAACATGCCGGAGCGGGATCTGACAACACTCAACGCTGACTTCCTGCTCAATAATGTGAAACTGGCCTACCAGGCATGGGAGGAATCGAATTGGCATGATCAGATTCCCGAGGATATTTTTCTGAATGACGTCTTGCCTTATGCCAGTATCACGGAGACTCGCGAAGACTGGCGATCCGATTTCCATCAACGATTTGCCAAGCTGGTCAAAGACGCCAAATCTCCTGGAGAGGCCGCGGCAATTCTGAATAACAAAATCTTTCAGGATTTGGGCGTCAAGTATTCGACCAAACGGAAGCGGGCCGATCAGAGCCCCAGTGAATCAATCGAACAGGGGCTGGCGTCGTGTTCCGGATTAAGCGTCGTGTTGATTGACGCCTGCCGTGCTGTTGGCGTACCGGCTCGGTTTGTTGGGACGCCATTGTGGGCAAATCGATCGGGTAACCACAGCTGGGTCGAGATCTACGATGACGGTTGGCAATTTACCGGCGCGGCCGAGCCAAACGGGATGGATTTGAATAAAGGTTGGTTTGTGAATCAGGCGTCGCAAGGAGTTCGCGATAACCGATTGCATGCGATTTACGCCACATCCTATCGAAAAACGCCCATCCGGTTTCCGATGGTCTGGGATCGACGAGCGGATTATGTGTACGCCGTCAATGTCACCGATCGTTACACTCGATTAAAAGAAACATTGCCCGATGGAGTTGAGCGAATCATGTTCGTCGCCATGCAGGGCGACTCCGATCAACGGGTGAGATTGCCGTTGGTGATCAAAGATGCATCCGGTCAGGAAGTTTTCGCCGGGCAAACCAACGACGAACGATTCGACCGAAATGATCATGTGAGCGTGCCGCTGAAGATCGGTGCAACCTACGATGTCATGCTGGGGGACCGGCCCGCGCGGCAGGTCAAGATCGTCGGCGACAACCAATTGGTGGTGTTCCGCACCGAGCCACGGGAAGCTGATGGCGGCAGCGCTGGATCCGGTGAACCTACGACTGCCGGATCTCCCGTCAAGCAGGAACTCACCAAACAACAGGCAGATAAACTGGTCGCCGACTTGTGGAGGCAGTACGTTGAATCTGAGACCGCCGAACGACGAACAGAAAACGAGAGTCGCGAGATCAAGATCGGTGATCGAACCATGCCGTTCTGGTACAAGGTCTTTGGGGAAAAACCCGAGGGGGGTCGCAGTCTGTTTATCTCCATGCATGGCGGCGGTTCGGCACCGCCACGCGTGAACGACTCACAATATGAAAACCAGAAGAAACTGTACGAACCTGAGGAAGGAGTGTACTTTGTGCCTCGCGCTCCAACCAATACCTGGAATCTGTGGCATGAAGCCCATATCGACGATTTCTTCCAACGCGTGATCGAAAACATGGTCTTGTTGGAAGACGTCAATCCCAACCGGGTTTACATTATGGGGTACTCTGCCGGCGGGGATGGTGTTTTCCAGCTGGCACCTCGAATGGCCGACCGCTTGGCGGCTGCGGCAATGATGGCCGGTCACCCCAACGAAACGACGGCAGAAGGGCTTCGCAATCTTCCGTTCACGATTCACATGGGTGAGAAGGACGGTGCCTACGATCGGAATCAGAAAGCGGCTCAGTGGAAATCCAGACTCGAAGAGTTGCACCAACAGGATCCCGGTGGGTACATCCACGACGTCACGATACACGAAGGGTTGGGACATTGGGTTCAGCGCAAAGATGCTGTTGCCGTTCCCTGGATGGCCAAGTTTACTCGCGATATGACTCCCGATTTGATCGTCTGGAAGCAGGATGATCGGACGCACAAGCGGTTCTACTGGTTGGCTGTTGAGGAGAAAAATCTCAAACCGCGAGCGATCGTTCGGGTGAAACACGACGGGCAGACATTTGAAATCCAGCAAAGCGATGTGCCCGAATTGCTGATTCGAGTCAATGACGACATGATCAATTTCGATCAACCAGTCCGGATCACCTACCAGGGTAAAGTTCTATTCGAAGGCCAACTCACTCGTAGCAAGGCAACCATCGAAAAAACGTTTGAGGAGCGGCATGATCCATCAGCTGTCTTCAGCGCCGAAGTCAAAGTTGCGATTCCTCAATCGGACAACAGCGAAAGTTCCGATTAAGATTTGGGCTTTGGTTGATGGCTTTCAAAAATCAAGCTGCGCCCGAACCGCAAACGCATTGGCAATGCTTGATCCGATCGTCGGGTCTGAAAGATCAGAATGAATCCAATTGAATTGCAGCTTGGTGTTAGCATTCCAATACCAGTTGCACCCCAACGTGTAGTCAGTCAACCGTCTGCCATTGATGCCAGTGTCGTTTAAGTTGATGTGGGAAATTCGTCCGAGTAGCTCCCACGCGCCGGTCCCGGAACACTTGTCAAAATTGCAATTTGGTTTGACTCGTCCGAAAACACCAACTTGCTTGTTGTAGGGAATTGATTCTCTGGTCAACATATATCGCACCGATACATAAGCTCCAGGGAAACTGGCCGTGCCCCCTGATGGTTGGCTTACGCCGACCCACCGCGCTTCCGATTGAATTGCCATTCGCCCCAGTGCCAGGGCAGATTCGACATTGAAAAACTGTGCGGTATCAGCTGCAATCGGTCCGGTGTTGACAAAAGGCGGAACACCAACGATTGGTAGCACGCTCAGTCCAGTCGGACCCAAGTTGGGGTTTTGACCTACAAACAGCTCGTTAGTGCTGACCAGTTGAACCAGCCCACGGCCAGGGTTGTTGTAGCTATAGTCAACACCGGCATGCCAAAGTCCGTTCTCCCATTCAGCTACCACGGTCGTCAGCCTGGATGCCATTCCGTAACCGCCTGAATCGGCAAACACATTGCCAAAGTTGTCACTTAGAAACCGGTAACCCGAGACCGCCCACGTGCGCCTCTCGTCAACCGAGTGATCAAAGAACATCACACCGGTCTGTCGGAATGGGCTTTGGGTAAACGTCAACGGTCGTTCCAGAAATGGAAGTTCGCGTACGCTGCTCAATTCCGACATTCCGAACGGCTGGCGAAAGCGTCCGATTCTCACATTGCCGAATCGCGTTTGGTTTGCCTGCATCCACACGTCGACGAAACGAGCCTGGGATTGTGCGATATCGAATTCGAGAATGTAACTCATGCCTTCAGTGACATTTCCCTTGGCCGCTAACCGGGCTCTGCGAAATCCCAGCCCGTCGTCAATGTCTCCCAAGGTCAGCCGATTGGTTTGGTCCTGACTGTAATACGCGGCATCGAGTTGAAAGAAACCAGTTATTTTGACCGTGGGAACGAAGGACGTCCCTTCGTTGTTAGCTTTGGAACTGTTTTCGCCCAAAGATGTTGTTTGCAGGTCGGACGTCTCCAAGTCGATTGAATTCCGCCCCGAAAATCCAGGCTGAGCAATATTCTGCACCGGCGCTGTGTCCACTGGGGTCAGGTAACTCGGAGCAACTTGCCCGTAGATCGAGCTAACGGCAATCAAACTCTGGATCACAATCGGAATAATAAGTAACGCTGGGCTTCGCATCGGTTTACGCCTTTCTGGAAAGAAACATCGGAAGAAGCGATTGGGAAGGCGTAGTAAAATTTTTCAATTGTAAGGATTGCCCTGCCTGCGCAGTTTGTGTTACCTCTCTGGAGTGGCCTGACAAAGGCCTTGATAGATTCTTCTAGATGTCAGCCATGATTGATGCCGCTTGCTGAATCCGGTTTGAAATCGAGGAAATGTTCAATGGAAAAACGGGACAATTCACTTGGCGGTTGGCGCTGGCCAGGATGGGTGTGCCGCTGGACGAACTGCCGCTGAGAGACTTTGAACAAAAGCTGCCGGAATCCTGGTGCCAGCAAATGAGATCAACGTTGGAGCGACAGCTGAATCGATTCTGAAACGGCGTGGCGATATCAAAACCGAAAAAAATGGTCAAACCTGACGGGATTTGCGACTCTATTTACAGTTAACCGGGCAACGATGTGCGAAAATCAAGTGTCTTGGCAGGCCGTATTCTCCACGCTTTGCCAGCAAGAAAGTCACTCACTTCATTGGCGCTCCCACGATGCACTATCTATCGTCGCAAGTCGTTTGTTTCGCAGTGGGTAGTTTCCTGTTTGGTTGCACGGTGAGCTATTCGGCTGCTCAGGAAAATCAAACGGAACAATCCCAGGTCTTCTCTGGTCCCCAGGTCGGGGAACCGTTGCCCGATTTTGAAATGAAAATTGCTTTCGGAGCCAATGCCGGGAAGGAACTGGATCTGGTTGCCGAAGCAGCAGAAAAACCGATCGTAATGATCTTCGTCCACCAGCGTTCGCGACCCGCCTTCGGGCTGGCAAACGCGGTCATGCGGTATTGCGACCAGCAAGGCGGCGATAAACTCGTTCGCGGGATTTGCTTTCTGACCGCCGATCCAACCGATACCCAAAACTGGTTGGAGAAAATCCAGAAGTATTTTCCGGCTGGGACGCCCGTTGGCTATTCTCTTGAAGGCGTCGAGGGTCCCGGTGCCTACGGACTGAATCGCAATGTCCAGTTGACCGTATTAGTCGGCAAGTCCAAGCAGGTTACTGGCAATTTCGCGCTGGTGCAGCCGGGGGCTCACGCCGATGGCCCTCAGATTTTGGAATCGATAGCTGACGCCATCGGTTCCACGGATAAGCCGGACATCAACAAGTACCTCAATCGAAACCAGGCGGTTCAGGATGCTCCGATTGCGATTGACCCGGGCCTGATGAAGGTGATTCGGCAGTTGGGTTCCAAAGATGCGTCGCCAGACAGCGTCAGCGAATCGATTGCAGAGATCCAGGAAATGATTCGTGACAATCAACCACTGCAACAACAGTTGGGGATCGTGATGCGGCGATGGCAGCAGCAGAATCGAATCCAATCCATTGAAAACCAGGAACTGCGAGATCAGCTGCAGGCATGGGCAACGCGATTCGCGCCCCCCATGCAACGGCGTATGGATCGAAGGCCAAGTGGAAACGGTAAATCCGATCGACCGACCGAGAACCAAAATGATCCCAAATTGACCAGCATGCTGCGGAGTCTGATTCAGAAAACGAATTCTGACGAACAAGTCAAACAGGTTGCCGCGGAAATTGAAAACTACATTGAATCAAATCCGGTGGCGAGGAAACAACTGGTCCGCGTCACGAACACCGTGGTCAATTCTGGAAAATTGAGCAACTACGGTACCGAAAGTTGTCAGCAAATACTGAAAGAGTGGACCGAAAAATTCCAGAAACAGCAGGACTAATGGCAGTTTGATGGACGGGAAAACTTGTTCCAGTCGCGAAACCTTGATCTGGTTGACGGTGGTGGTGTTACTGCTGTCGGTCGCTGGAAGCGCTAGCGGTCAAGTCGATTTCAAAACCGAACTGGTCCCGTTGTTCACTCGTCACGGATGCAATGCCGGTTCCTGTCACGGATCGGCCGCCGGTCGAGGTGGCTTCAAGTTGTCGTTGTATGGAAGTCAGCCTCTGGAAGATTATGTAGCGATTGCGCTGGAAGGAAAAGGACGGCGGATCAACCGAGCGAACGCCGCCGACAGCTTGTTGGTGCGTAAACCGGCAGGCGAATTGGAACATGGTGGAAACCAGTTGTTCGATCTCAGCGATGAAGAGGCCCGCTTGATCTGTAATTGGATCGAGCAAGGGGCGACATTCGATGGGTCTTCCCAGCTTTCCACGTTCGATGTTGGCCCTCAGTCATTGGTCATTCAGCATCCCAATGAAAGCCATGCTTTTCAGTTCAAGGCGACGTTCTCGAACGGCTCCACCAAAGATGTGACCAGGTGGACGGTGCTTACGGCGGAGGATCCTTCCAGCGTCGAAATCGACCGTTCGAAAAATGTAGCCTTCATTCGACGTGCCGGGCGCCACGTATTGATCGCGCGATTCCTCGATCAGGTACAGCCAATTGAAGTCCTCGTCCCGTTCGAATCAGAGACGGAACACAGCTATCCCGTGGCGCAGAACTTTATTGATCAGCTGATTGTCGAGAAACTTGATCAGCTGAATTTACCTCCAGGCCAGCCAATCAGCGACTCAGAGTTTTTGCGCAGGGTGACGCTGGATTTGACAGGACGATTGCCGACGTTGGAGCAGTTGGAGACGTTTCTTGGCGATTCGTCCCGCGACAAACGTCAGCGATGGATTGAACGTTTGCTTGCAACCGAAGCCTTTAATGACTACTGGACTCATCGGCTGGCGTTGCAGTTGAGAATTCGTTCCCGCGCCAAAGACCAAATCGGAGCCAGGGTGTATCACGACTGGCTGCATCAAGCTATCGCCGAGAACCGGTCTTGGAAAGAGATCGCAAGTTCTCTGCTGTTGGCGACAGGCGACTCGCATCAGTATGGACCGGCTAATTTTTATCGGACAACGAACGATGCGCGGCAACAAGCTGAGTTCGTGACCGAGTCGTTATTGGGCGTCCGGCTCCGCTGCGCAAACTGCCACGATCACCCCTTCGATCGATGGACACAGGACGACTATCACGGCCTGGCCTCCGTGTTTGCAACCGTCAACCAATCACGATTCGTGACATTGGACCCCCACGGCGAAAACATCCACGCCAAGTCGGGCCAGCCGGCGGTTCCTCGCGTGCCCGGCGAGGCCTATATCAAACACTCCGGCGACTTGCGGATACCGTTCTCCAAGTGGGCAGTCGACGATGGGAATCCCTACTTCGCTCGGTCAATGGTCAACCGGCTTTGGAAAGCACTGCTGGGGCGGGGGCTGGTTGAGCCCGTCGACGACCTTCGCAGTACAAATCCAGCAACCCACCCGCAGCTGTTAAAAAAGTTGGCGGACGATTTTGTCGCCCATCAATTTGATATTCGCCATACATTAAAAACGATTTGCAATAGTGAAACCTATCAACGTTCCGTCGGCTCGGCCGATACCCCCGATTTGCATCGTGTGTTTTATGCCAATGCAACGGTTCGACGTTTATCTCCCGAAGTCCTTGCCGATTCGATCAGCGATGTGATCGGCGTTTCAGAGTCCTTTCCTGGCCAACCCGCCAAGACTCGCGCGGTCCAATTACCTGACCCGAACATTCCATCGCGGTCGCTTGACGTGCTTGGCCGTTGCTCCCGGGAAGAGCCTTGCGAAAACAGTTCGGCGACGGCCTCCGTTGGGCTGGCAACTCAATTGCATCTGCTCAATGGAGAGCTGATCAACCAGAGGATTACGGCACCCGGAAGCCACTGTCAGTGGATGTTGGAGCAGCAAAAATCAGTCGACGAGGTCGTGAAGTTTTTTTACTTGACAGCGTTCAGTAGAAATCCCAACGATGCAGAGAAAGGGTTCTGGACAGAAAAACTGGCTGCTGATGGATCCGCAGATCAGGCGGCCAAGTTTGAGGATTTCGTGTGGAGTATTTTAAATAGCCGAGAGTTCACGACGAACCATTGAAACGATTTATCCAGATGTCTGCCCCTGGTGTATTAGCTTTGGCGAGTATCCTCTCAACTCAAAGATGTAACGATGAATAAACTGAGGTGCGATGGAGTCGATCGAAGAGAAGTCCTCCGGGTGGGCGGCTTGTCGGCGCTTGGCTTGGGAATGGCCAGTTTTTTCCGGATTCAGCAAGCCCAGGCGGCTGCCCACAAAACGTGTCCCGTTCAAGCCACCGCAAAATCATGTATTCTGATCTGGCTTGACGGCGGTCCAAGTCATCTGGAAACCTTTGATCCCAAGCCGGCTGCGCCGCGCGAGATTAGAGGCCCGTTGGAATCGATTCCGACTGCGATTCCCGGCATACGGCTGAGCGAGTGCCTGCCGGAAACAGCGAAACGGATGAATGATGTAGCTCTGATTCGATCGATGACGTCGACACTGGGAGAGCATAACTTTGGAACCCACTATCTACAGACCGGATTCAAGCCGACGCCGTCGCTGGAATACCCATCATTCCATAGTGTTGGCACCAGTCTGTTCGAATCAGCCAGTAACCTGCCACTGAATGTTGCCGTCCCGGACTTTCGCGTCGGGGGCAGCAATTTTTCGTCCCACGGTTTTCTCAATCCTGCCTGTTCGCCATTTTCGCTGGGCAGTGATCCGTCGAAGCAGAGTTTTCAGGTCCGAGATTTGGATCTGTACCGCGGACTTAGTTTGGAGCGGTTGAAGCAGCGACGAGAGTTTGTTCGCCAACTGGATCGGTTCGGCCAGCTCGGGGATGGACCGGAAGACGCCATGTTCGAACAGGCGTTCCGGCTGGTGACATCAAATGAAGCCAAGCAAGCCTTTGATTTGTCGGCTGAGACCGAGCAAACCCGACAACGGTACGGCCGTCGAACGGTTGGCCAGAGTTGTTTGTTGGCCAGGCGACTGATTGAACGAGGGGTCAGGTTCGTGACGGTCAACCATCGGGGTTGGGACACACACGCCGATCTTTATACTCGCATTAAAGATGGATTTTCCGGGGCTCAGACTCCGGTTGGCTTGGCGCCCTCGCTCGACCTGGCTTTCTCAGCGTTGATCGATGACCTGAAAGCCCGCAACCTGTTTGAGTCGACGCTGGTTGTCGTAATGGGTGAGTTTGGACGAACTCCCAAACTGAATGCTGCCGGCGGTCGTGATCATTGGCCGCGTGTATTTAGCGTTGCGATGGCCGGCGGCGGTGTGATTCCGGGGCAAGTGGTGGGTGCCAGTGATGGAGTTGGCGAAAGCCCCCAGGATCGTCCGGTCACGCCGGGTGATCTGGTGGCGACGATTTATCGGCTGTTGGGAATTGACCCTGGCTTGGAATTGACGACCCCTGACGGACGGCCAATTCGGATTACCTCCACCGAAAGTCAAGTCATAAAGGAACTGGTTGGCTCGGTTTGATTCGACTTCATTACTTCCGTCTAACGTTGTTCACGGTTGCTGCCTGCAGCATGATCGGGCTGGTCATGTTTGGTAACGCCGTTGCTTGTCAAACACAACATCAGACGGACTTTCCCGTTACGGCCGTCTGCCTGATTCCCGGCCAGTCGGTGATGCTTGCCGGTTCAGACCGTGGCTTGCAACTGTACGATGATGCAACTTTGAGCGCAACCAGAAAACTCGACAGCAAACTTGAGAAAATCTACTCCATCAAACTGTCAACCGACGGTCGTCGAGTAGCCGTGGCGGGAGGGACGCCTGGTGAGGAGGGCGCGGTGGAAGTTTACTCAGTTCCCGAGTTTCAGCGAGTTCAGGTTTTCGGTGGCTTCGACGATGTGGCGCTGGATCTGGTGTGGCTCGCTAACGATCGATTGATCGCTGCCGACGCCACCGGCGATTGCCGCCGATTCCAACTTGGCAACCAGGAGTCTTCGCTGTTTAGCGTGCATGCCGATGGAATTCTTGCAATCGATACGCTCAACTCCGGACAGATCCTTTCGGCTGGGCAGGACCATATCATTCGCGTTTGGCGGCCTGACAAGCCATTGATCGCACGGGACCTCAATAATCATTCCGGCGCTGTCAACGATATCAAGATCAGGCCGTCAACTGACGCTACCAAAACACGACTACCCATGGTCGCTTCTGCCAGCGACGACCGGACGGTCCGTTTCTGGCAGCCCACGATTGGCCGGATGGTCCGGTTCGCCAAGTTGTCGTCGATACCTACTTCCATCGTCTGGATGCATGATGGATCTCAAGTCATCGTTGGCTGTCGGGACGGTTCGATCCATGTTGTCGATCCGACGAACGCCAATCAAGGCAAGTTGTCCGTGCAGGCGCGTTCATGGATCAATGATCTGCAGCTGTCAAACGACGACCGCACCTTGTATGTCGCCGATCAACAGGGTGTGCGGCGCGTTCCAATGAAACGTTCAACCGATCAATTCGATCGGTAAGCTTTCAAGGTTTTCGTCTTTTCGCAGTGTTTGTGAAAACTCTCGACGTTTTTCATTGATGCCGCGTCAGATTCTCCTGGCGCTTGTGTTAAATGGGTAGATTTCCATTTGTCGCTACCCGAGACCCAACGAAACCTGCTGTGCAAGAGATTCCCGAAACACGTGAAAGCCTGCTCTTGCAGATTCGATCGCAGGAAAACAGATTGGCGTGGGAAGAGTTTGTTGAACTCTATCGGCCGGTCGTGTACGGAATCGCGGTCTCCCGCGGCCTGCAACACGCTGATGCGCTCGACCTGGTGCAGACCGTGTTCGTTTCCGTGGCCAATTCCATTGCGGGCTGGGAGCAACAGAACCAGCAGACACGATTTCGAAACTGGTTGTTACGAATTGCCAAAAACGCGACCCTCAATGCCCTCACCCGGCGTCCACCCGATCAGGCCGCCGGAGGAGCTGGCGTGCCGCTGAAGCTGATCGAAAACGCCAGACAAGATGTTCCCAGCGAGCATGAGTTGGATCTCGAATACAAGCGGCAACTGTACTTGAAAGCTGCCGAGCAAGTGCGGGCCAAGGTGACGAAAACCAATTGGATGGCGTTTGAGTTGACAGCCATCCAGGGCGTTGCCATGGAACAGGTCGCCGACGAGCTCGGGAAATCTGTCGGCGCGATCTATGCCGTGCGAAGTCGCATCATGAAACAGCTTTCACAGATCGTGTCCCAGCTGGAGGAGTCGTACGAATGAACGAAACTCGATGTGAAACCGATCGCTTGATGGCTTTCCTGGATGGAGCGTTGTCTGACCAGGATATTGATACGCTCACCAGGCATCTTGATGGCTGTCCTGCCTGTGGCGAGAAACTGGAACAACTGGCCGCTTCGGCCGATCGTTGGCAGGATGTTCGCACGCATCTGTCGCGTACGACGATCCGGGAAGTCACCCCCAACGGGATCGTTACGCAAGGGCAACGACTTCCATTTACGATTCGGCAAGTCCTCAGCACGCTTGACCCGACCGATGATCCCAACTCGCTGGGGCGATTGGGCGGTTATGAAGTGGCCGGCGTGGTGGGAAGCGGTTGCATGGGCGTTGTGTTGAAAGCCATCGATAAGGCACTCGATCGCGTGGTGGCCCTCAAGGTCATGAACCCTGCGTTGGCTGCTTGCGGAACGGCACGTTATCGATTTGCTCGGGAAGCCAAGGCTGCGGCCGGTGTCCTGCACCCGAACATCATTGCCATCCATGGCGTCTGCACCGATCGCGAGTTACCGTTCCTGGTGATGCCTTACGTTGCTGGAATTTCGCTTCAGCAACGGCTGGATCGCCAAGGTCCGTTGCAGTTGACCGAAGTCCTTCGCATCGGCGGTCAGCTGGCCGCAGGACTTGCCGCCGCACATCACAAGGGGCTGATTCATCGCGATATTAAACCCGCTAACGTGATGCTGGATTCGGGCGTGGAAACTGCCTTGATCACGGACTTCGGTTTGGCCCGAACGATCGATGACGCCACCATGACCCGCACCGGGGCCATCGCCGGCACACCGGAATACATGTCTCCCGAACAGGCACGCGGTGATTCAGTCGATTGTTCCAGCGATGTTTTCAGCCTGGGCAGTGTGCTGTATGCGTTGTGTACCGGCAGTCGACCGTTCCGTGCACAAACGACGTTTGGTGTGTTGAGAAGAATTACCGACGAACAACCCAAGCCAATCCGTGAACTGAATCCCGAGATACCGGAATGGCTGTGCAAGCTGATCCGACAGATGCACGCCAAGCAGCCATTGCAGCGGCCGACGTCAGCTGACGTTCGCGACCAGCTGGTTGCTTGCCTGGCCCACGTGTACCAACCGGATCGAATCCCATTGCCGGAGCAGTTGGCAACCGATTCCGGGCCCCCCAAGTCTTTGTTTACCAGAACTCTGTTACCAGGAGCCATCGTAATGATGACGTTAGCATTAACCGCGATTCTATTCGCCACGACTCAATTTGGCATTCCGATGTCCGGTGGCGGTCGTGAAGTCGCAACGGACCAGGAAGTCTTCAAAACGCATCGGTTGAGTTTTCCGGACCAGCAACAGCAGGGAAGACTGATCGTTGACATCAACCGTGGTTTTGTTCAAGTCGAGGGGCACGATAGCAACGACGTGTTGATCGAAGTCCTGACTCCGCCTCAGTTCAGGAAATCCGATGAGCCCAAGGAAGCTGGGTTAACGGCTCTGTTCACGCCGAAATACGATCTTGACGTCAACCGGCCGGACAACACGATCAAGTTCGATGCCTACAACCAGGACTATGTACTGAACTTGCGGATCAAAGTTCCCTACCGTACAGATCTGTCGCTGGACAGCTACATGGACGGAGAGATTTCTGCCAGAAATGTTGCCGGAGAGGTTAACGCTCGCTCAGAGCACAGTGATATTACGCTGATCGGGATTGCTGGCTCCGCGACGGCTCGTAGTCGCAACGGCCAGCTTGAAATTGTTTTTCATGAAGTCTCTGCCGATGCCAAGCTCGACTTTGAATCCTACAACGGCGCGATTGACCTTAGCTTGCCCGAGTCAGTAAAGGTGTCGACCGCGATTGCATCCGGAACCAGTCAATGTTTAACCGCCTTCAAAATTGAGCCAGCTGAGGGCAACGATCGTCCCCAATCGATTCTCGCCAAAGTCAAATCGAATGCGGATGAGTACCAGTTTGGCAAGATCAACGGCGGAGGAATTCCGCTGCGAATCGAAGCTGCAAAAGGCAAGGTCACGATTCGCAAAAACGACGATTCCACAACCAATCTGGGTCAGTAAGTGGCGAGAATTGCACCGTGGAGTCGCTGTTAAATCCCAATCCTTGATCTCAGCAGGTCCAGCACGTCGTTCGCCGCTGATTCGGGCAGTTGGTCGTCATTGGAGATTACCAAGTCAGCACCGGTCGGCGGTTCGTACGCGAACGAGATGCCAGGGAAATTTACGATTGCTCCAGCTTCCGCCGCATCATAGCGCCCCGTTTGGTCGCGCTGGCGGCAGACATCGACCGGAGTCGAAAGGTGGACATGCAAAAACCGGTCGGCTCCGATTCGTTGACGGACTTGCTGCCGCACGTCCTCGTGCGGGGCGACAAAGGCGGCGATACAAATCAGGCCCGAGTCGTTCAGGGTTGTCGCGATATCTGCTGCTCGGCGGAGATTCTCGGAGCTTTCATCAGCTGAGAATCCAAGGTCTCGGCTGCTTCCAAAACGCATCGTTTGGCCATCGAGCAACAGGCACTTTTTGTTTTCTTCGAATAGTCTTTTTTCCAGTTCCAGGGCTAACCTTGTTTTTCCAGAGCCGCACAGGCCTGATATCAACAGTGTGGACGGCTGGTGCCCGTATTGCTGGGCGCGTTGTTTGATGCTGATGTGGCTGACTGCCCGAATCAATCGCGAGCCCGCGGGCTGGTCGTCGCTACGTCCGCCATCTTCAGAGTCGTCATTGTTCGCCAGCAACATGCCAGCAGCTACCGTTTCATGCGAGATACGATCGACCAGGATGAATGAACCGGTTTCCCGATTTCGTTCATAGTCGTCGAACATCAATGGGTCACGCAATGACAGTTTGCAGCGACCAATCTCGTTTAATTGAAGAGTCATCGCGGCGGAACGATGCAGCGTGTTCACATTGATTGAATACCGCACGTGTTGTATTTCTCCGGCGGTGCGTTTGGTCGTATGTTTCACCCAATAGGACCTGCCCGGTTGAAGCGGCCGTTCTGACATCCAGACCAGCATCGCCTCCGCTTCGCGTCGGACCTGTGGTTGGTTGCCCGGGCGAACGATCATGTCGCCGCGAGCGACATCAATTTCATCCGCGAGCGTCACCGTGACGGATTGTGGCGCACTGGCCTCCTGTAATTCTTGATCGTAGGACAAGATCTGGCGGATCCGAGTTTTCTTTTTCGAAGGCAGTACAACGATCTCGTCTCCGACACGTAGTGTTCCGGAAGCAATGCTGCCGCAGAAACCGCGGAAGTCGGCGTGCGGACGATTCACCCACTGAACTGGAAGTCGGAAATCACGGCGGTTCTCATCGGCAGCAATATAGATATTCTCCAGCAAATGCAGCAGCGACCCGTCCTGGTACCAGGGCATCCGCGAACTTGAACTTGCGACGTTGTCTCCTTTCAGAGCAGACAACGGCAGAAATCGAATATCTCGAACATCAAGATTTGCCGAGAATTCCTGGAAGTCCGAACAAATCTTCTTGAATACCGCCTGGTCGTAATCGACCAAGTCCATTTTGTTCACGGCCAGCACGACGTGTTTGATACCCAGCAGCGAGACAATGAAGGCGTGGCGTTTCGTCTGAGTAAGGATACCTTTGCTGGCATCAACCAGAATCAACGCCAGGTTGGCTGTTGAGGCACCGGTGGCCATGTTCCGAGTAAACTGCTCGTGGCCAGGAGTATCCGCGATGATGAATTTTCGCTTGGCCGTTGAAAAGTATCGATACGCAACATCAATGGTGATGCCTTGTTGTCGCTCGTCCTCGAGCCCGTCCAACAATAACGCCGTATCAATCTCATCGCCGGTGGTACCGTGCTTTTCGCTATCTCGTTGCAGGGCGGTCAGCTGGTCGTCGTAGACCGCACCGGCCTCCAGCAATAACCGACCAATCAACGTGCTCTTGCCATCATCAACGCTTCCACAGGTGATAAACCGAAGCATTTCCTTGTTGGAGTGGTCTTGCAATAATTGGCGACCCTGAAGGTCCGCAGTTGATAAGGTCGAAGTGGTCATTGGAAAGTTTGCCTTGATAATCCAGGGGTCTCTCTGATCTGGCTGATAACGTTATCGATTTGAACATTTACGTCGGGCTCGTTTAGAAATACCCTTCCCGTTTCTTGCGTTCCATCGCGGCCGATTCGTCGCGATCGATGGCTCGGCCCTGACGTTCAGAAACACGCGTTGTCAGCATTTCATGTACGATCGCTTCGACACTTGTAGCTGATGATTCGATGGCACCGGTGACTGGATAGCACCCCAGAGTTCTGAATCGAACGGTCTTGATTTCAGGAGTTTCCCCATCACGGAGCCGCATTCGGTCGTCGTCAACGACGATCAAGTCGCCGTCGCGATCAACGACTGGTCGGGGGTTGGCGAAGTAAAGCGGAACGATCGGAATCTGCTCTTGGAGGATGTACTGCCAGATATCCAACTCTGTCCAGTTTGACAATGGAAACACCCGAAGGCATTCGTTTGGACTCTTCCAGGTGTTGTAGAGATTCCACAGTTCTGGCCGCTGATTGCGTGGATCCCACCGATGCTGCTGATCGCGAAACGAGAAGATTCGTTCCTTTGCTCGTGACCGTTCTTCGTCTCGTCTCCCGCCGCCAATCGCTCCGTCAAATCCGTGTTTGGTCAAGGCCTCCTTCAGTGGTTGCGTCCGCATCACGTCGGTATAGACCTTGCTACCATGGTCAAAAGGATTGATGCCATCGGCGACACCTGCTTCATTCACGTAGGCGATCACCTCCAGACCCAACTGGTTACGCACGTACTGTTCACGAAACTCGATCATTTCGCGGAACTCCCAGGTCGAATCAATGTGCAGCAGCGGAAACGGAGGCTTGCTGGGATAAAACGCCTTCAGTGACAAATGCAAGAGCACTGACGAGTCTTTGCCAATGGAATAGAGCAACACAGGATTCTCGAGTTCCGCAGCGACCTCTCGCAAGATGCGGATGCTTTCGGCCTCGAGTTGTTGCAAGTGCGCCGACCGGGAAACGAACTCGGTGCTCACGTCCTCTTCACTTTCGATGAGCGCGGGTGAAAAAGTCATGAAGTCATCTCCTTGGGTGCAACCGCCAGCGTGCGCCTGCAGGTCTTCGACCTGCAGGATACGAGGACAGGACAGTAATCGTGTGGGAAAATCAATTGGATACCAGCGGCCGAAACGCATCTTGATTCGCGTCGTAGGCGAGAAAGACTCCAGTCTCGGAGCGATAGAACAAACCGTAGATCGCCAGTTCATTCTGATCGCAACGCTGCTGTACTTCGCGAATCTCGGACAGCTGCTGGACCAGCGAGCCAAATCGTTTCTGGGTCTCCTGGCTCTGAGTGTTGAAGCGATCGCGTCCTGCGACCAGTTTTTCAATTTCGCCGGGAGTGTGCTGCGGGGGCGAAACCAGGGACGCTTGGCAATCGGTGACAACGAATCGGGAATTTGCAACCAGCACCAGGTTTCGAATTCCGTGTTGCTGTAAGGCCCACTCGATCGTTTCGGTCAGCTTGTCATCGATCTGACAAGTGTCCTGGGGGACTTCCAGCACGGCCGCCGACTCGGTACACATGGCCGATGACAAGGCATCAAGCATTTGAGCGTCACTATGTGCGATCACCAGCCACTCGACGGGCTTCGTTGCTTGATCGAAAACGTTTTCCAGGGCGGTGATGTGAGGATTGGTGTTCTTCGAAATCGTCATTGACATGATTGAGGTCCTTTCGAGATAAAGCAGTTAAGTTAAAAATTCAAAATGCAACGGTTGCCAGTTCAGTTGCGTTGGTTTCAAGTTCGATCCAGTCCTGTTGTTCCGTGTACCGGTAGCTGACGCCGTTTTCGACAGCAATCAATTGCATCCAGCCATTCTGCAACAGGTTGGCCACGGATTCGTGTTTGGAAAGAATCGCCTGGATGGCCTCGCGAGGTGCAGCCAGAATGGCGAGCAAACGCAGCGGGTGGTGCTGGTATTCCCGGCCATCGTGCACCGACTGCCAAGGCAAGCCCGTCATCAAATCACCGCCATTTCCCGACAGCACTCCAAACCGACCAACCACGTTGTGAACTGTTTTATTACCGCTGCCGAAGTGCACTGGATCGACGGTGGAAGCGTAGTACTGCATGTTGATCCAATGAGCAACGACCAGCGGTGCGGTCATGATCTGTTCCAGCACCGCATATCCCGGATCGAGGCGGTGGTCATAGCTGTGCAAAAACGACCGGGCGTCGAGTGAAGCGGATTGCGTCAGTTCGCGGGGAGCGGCAATGAACGCGGCATTACCGGCCAAGCCCCATTCGGGACGCACCTCTGACCAGTCTCTACTTCGACGAACCAGATCGGCGCTGCCAGGGCCGGGTAAATCTGACAGTCGCTCTTCGTTGGTTCGCTGCGTGGCCGTTCGCGCCATGTTTTCAAGTTGGTTCAAGTCTTCCTCGTGTGACTCTGGAACCAGGTGCGTATCGAAGAATTCCAACTCGTCGGTTGTCGTGTTGTGGACCGCAGCGACAAACTGTGTATCCGCTGGGATGGCGATCCCCCGCTTGGCGAGCGTCTGTCGAACGTAGGCCTGATTCAACAACTTGGCGGCCAGTCGCGCGTTGGCTTCTCCGGAGTGCCCGCAGCAGGCACCACAGTCCAGCCCTGCCTGCAGCGGATTGTTCTCCGTGCGGCTACCGTGCCCACAGAAGACTACCAAGCGGCTAAATTCATTCAGGATTCCTGTTCCTCGCAGGATCGCTTCGGCCAGATCGGCTTGTTTGGAAGGGGTGATGCCTTGCTGATTGAGTCCTCGGAGTGAGGGGCCAAGTTTCGCGCGGTCTGCTTTCGGTACACCATCGAATCGGCTACCCGTTCCATGGGGCAATCGCAGAGTGCGGCCGAGTAACTTGAACCCGAAAAACAATCCGGTCGATTCGACAAACGCGAACATGCTGGTGGCTGAAGTCTGGAACTCCTTCCAGGTTTTTCGCAATAAGCGAACCAGGGAGCGACGTCCGGCAACCTTTCCTGTTTGGCGTTCATCGCTTTCATCCATCTCCTCGTAGACCTTGAAACTCGGAGCAATCAGGGCTGGCACTTGGGGACTGCCTTGCGTCGTTCCCAGTTCAACGAATTCGATCGGCAGGCCAAAAAAGCCAGCGAAGCCAAACGTCTGAATTGGATTCGAGGCTGCTTCCAGGTGCCGACGAATCCGCTCCGACCGCACGTCGATGCAAAACACCATCTGTGCCAGGCAATGCTGCGCGGATTGATCTTTCGACACCGGTTCGTTCGTACACGCCAAGCTGTTGAAAAGTCGGTTGCGGAACGCGATTTCGCTCGCCTTGAGCAAGGCGTATCGCATCATGACCACATCCGCTGGCCGAGTTAATGGCTGGGTCCGCTGACAGTGTTGTGCGGCGATGAAATCCCAATCGACCTCAAAATTCATTTGTTCGCAAAGGGCAACCTCATAGGCAAGTCGCATGGCGAGCAAGCCCGGCAGATCGTGGCAGTCCTGATCTTGCTGTTCAGCCATCCGGTGCTGGTATTTCGCCCAGGCACTCCAGCCCGGCATCGACAACGCTTCGCACACCAGTAAGTCGGACCACAACTCGGTTGGAACTTTCAACCTGGTAAGCAACTCAGCCAAGGCGTCCTGAGGATGGACGGGCAATTGAGAAACGAGCTTGCGGAAACCTCGCACTCCCAAGGCTTCCCATTGCCAATCGCACTGTGCCGTCCGCCGCCAAGCTTCGTACAGCGGAAGTGATTTCCACGGGCTCGCCCAGAGTGCCTGGCCTTCGTCGTAATGCGCTGCACAGTGTTTGGAGATCTCGTCCCCAATTTCCCGGCTCCACTTTGAATTCGTCTGGCGATCCAGTAGTTCTGCGAAGGTGTGTAGCGTGCGGTCGGGATAATCGCCAGCCGCAAACTTCCTGTCGGCTGACGGAGCAGGCTCCGGAATCTCTTGCAGCAACGTGATGACCTGATTCACATCAATGTGTTCGGCGCCAATGACCTGGTCAGAAACCAACTCATCGATTGCCGCAACAATATCGGACTTGGTCAGTTTTCCCGCCGCGAACTGTTCGCGGTAATAGTCAACTGGCATCAACGTTTCCAGGTCCGAGAGGGATTGCAGCCAGTGTCGAGCAGCAAGGAATGGCTGGTCGCTGTGGCCCGCGTAGGGATTCACCGCGACGTAGTCTTTCAAAGGCCAGACAGGTGAGACCGCTTGCTGCACGCAATCCAACGCTTGCTGGATCCGGTCCGTATCAGATTCGGGGTGAAATGGAGCTGATCGGTCGGCTGGTTCCAACAGCCCGGGGTGAGCGGCTGAGTTACGTTGTTCTTTGACAATCGACATCGAGAGGTTCCTGTTATTGAATTCGTTGGTTGGTTTGTGTGGGGGCGTGGTCGCCTGATCTGAGTTCTGTCAAACGGGCAATTCACCATCAGGATTTCGCGCCGCGAATCACAGCCGGAATCGTGCGACGATAGATGGCGTCGACATAAAATCCGTTGGCGGCATGAATCCGCAGCGACGCCAACCAGTTGGTGTTCAACTGCTGTGAGATCATCAATTGAAGCCCGAACACGGCAATGATCGCGGCGGCAACAACGGCAGTGACAAGTGACAGGGACGGTGTAATAACCTGGCTGGGTATCGAACTCCCCACCCAATAATCGACTGCCAGATAGCCGGTCAGGTAGATCAGGCTGAGCCCGGCGATTCCCGCCAGTCCGGTAAGTTGCGCCGTGGGTTTTCCGGTCGAGAACAGCTGCCCCCCCCAAGTTGTCATCGCGAGGCAAAAAATGAATGCCAGGACCATGCCTCCTGGTTTGGCGATGACATTTAATTCAACAGCTGAACTCATCGTTGTGAAAGCCAATCCCGAGAATAACGCTGCCCCCAGCAGGCACCACAAGCTTGCGCTGAACGCTGGTTTATTCGGTGAGTGAACTCCCTTCATCGCCGACGCTTGTGACAACACACTCCCACTGGCCAAAAAGGCGTGAGCTTTGTACAGGGAGTGAGCCAGAATGTGTAGCATTGCTGCTGAGAACGCCCCGAGTCCGCATTGCAGCATCATGAAACCCATCTGGGCAATGGTGGAATACGCCAGCGATCGTTTGACGCTGGTCTGAGTCATCATCACGACACCGGCGAAGCAGGCGGTGAACGCTCCGATGATTGCCAGTGTCATCAAGGCTGAAGGTGCCAATGCAACCAGAGGGCTTAAGCGAATGATCAGGTAGCCTCCCGCATTGACGATCCCGGCGTGCATCAATGCGGAAACAGGCGTCGGAGTTTCCATCGTCTCTGGCAGCCAGGTATGAAACGGAAACTGAGCCGATTTCGTGGCGCCTCCCAGGACCAGCAGCCAGCCAATGGCAACGTGAACGGAATGCAGTTGCGATGTCGCCATGGATTCGCTCACCAGCGAAAACAGGTTTGGCAAATCGAACGTACCGAACGTGTTCCAGATCAAACCGAGGGCCCCGATCAAAAATGCGTCGCCCAATCGGCTGATTGCAAACTTCGTCCAGGCGGCGCGATGCGCGGCGGGCCGATGACGATAATGCAGGAGAAGTTGGTGGAGTCCAAAGCTGGTCGACACCCAGGCGGCAAAGAAGAGTAACAGGTTCCCTGCGATGACCATCAGTGAGACGGCCCCGATCGTAAACCCTAACCAGCGAAAGTAACGCCCCTGCTTTTCTTCGCCATCGAGATATCGAATTGAAAATTGGCTGACGATGAAACCAACGAAACTGACCAACGATAGCATCAAGGCGGCAGCGCCATCGAGATAAATTGCCGCGCCTACCGACGTACCTGTCAGATTCTCAAGCGGCACGATGGGGTCTCCAGCTTGAAACCCAACGCCGATGGTCAGCAATAAAGCCATACCGCATTCGACGCCGACGAGAGTCGGAACCAGCTTCCGCAGCAAATCGACGTTGCGATTGGCCACTCGTGATGGCAGCAACAGCAAGGCGATCAGGCCGACGATGGGAACTGTGACGGCGGCGGCAAGTAAGTCCATGACGAAAATTCTCCTGGGGATTTGGGCGTCGTTGGTGAATGCTGGGGCGCAAAAAAAGCCGGATGAGAGCCCTTACGTGCTCTTCACCCGGCTTGTCCGGACGGCCGTTCAGACCGTCGTGGCTTAGCTCTGTACTGTGTGTCGGTGGTCGAACAGGACTTTCCCGGTCAGGTTCGCTCCACTCTCTTGTTTGGTCCCCGAAGTAACAAAGTTCGAGGATCGCTTTGATTTAAAAAACGCAGCTTCTAATTGTTGTTGACGGAATCTCGGTTACGCGAGATAGATGTCGGTGGGGTCATCGTCGTAACGGATCGGAGGCAATTCCTGTTGCTGGCTGCCGGTTTGATCCTCCCATAATTTTTCCCGCCACTCTGCATACGCGTGCCGCAACAGTGAACAAATCAGTCCGACGATCTGCATCTCGATATCCTCTGTTTGGAAATCTGTGATTGAAATGGAGGCACAAAAAAAGGCCGGACAGTTGCATGC